>CAZOFL010000001.1:0-104822 GCA_964579035.1 uncultured Natronomonas sp.
TCGCCATGTACTCCTCGATGTGTTCGCGCGTGCTCTCGGAGTCCGTCTCGATGTACCGGCGATCGAGGTTCGGGATGACGCCCTCGAACCGCTTTTCTTTCCGCCGGGTGCCGTTTTTCGTCCGCCGCTCGAAGACTACTTCCTCGTCGGTTCCATAGAGGAACTGTCGCTTTACGTTCTCCTCGAGCGCCGAAAACGGCGTGTCGACGCTCACACCGAAGTGGGCCGCGACGCTGTCGAGACGGGTTCGGTAGTACGACCGGCTGTAACTCCACGGCTCGAAGACGTCCCTGAGCGGTTTTTCGGGGTCCTTGATGACGAGCTCCTCGTCGACTTCCTTCGTCTCGCCGATTCCCTCACAGTCCGGACAGGCCCCGTGCGGGGAGTTGAACGAAAACGATCGGGTCTCTATCTCCGGGAGGTCGATCCCACAGTGGGTGCAGGCGAGTTCCTCCGAGAACTCGACGACAAGTCGGTCGTCGGAGTCGCCCGCCAGATCCCCCGTCCGTCGGCTCTCGGACCCGATGTCGATCCCCTCGGGCGGGTCGGGGAAAACGACTTTCAGGACGCCGCCGGCCTCCTCGAGGGCGGTCTCGACGGAGTCGGTGATCCGCGAGCGGGCGTCCTCCGTCAGTTTCACGCGGTCGACGACGATGTCGACGGTGTGGTCGTAGTTCTCGTCGAGTTCCGGGCGCTCGACGGAGAGATCGTACTCCTCGCCGTCGACTTCGACCCTGGTGTAGCCGTCGCTCACGAACTCGTCGAACCGGTCCTCGAAGGCCCCCTTCTGATCGCGGATCACGGGCGCACAGATCTTCGCCCGCGTCCCGTCCGGGAGCTCCAGCAGGCGCCGAACCATCCGCTGGGCGCTCTGTTCGCCGACCTCTCGGCCACACTCCGGACAGTGCGGCGTGCCGACGCGGGCGTACAGAAGCCGGAGGTAGTCGTGGAGTTCGGTCACCGTCCCGACCGTCGATCGAGGGTTGTTCGCCGCGTTCTTCTGGTCGATCGAGATCGCCGGCGACAGCCCTTCGACGCTTTCGACCTGCGGTTTGTCCATCTGCCCGAGGAAGTTTCGCGCGTATGCGCTGAGCGACTCGATGTAGCGGCGCTGCCCCTCCGCGTAGACGGTCTCGAACGCGAGCGATGACTTTCCCGATCCCGACAGCCCGGTGACGACGGTGAACTCCTCACGCGGGATGGACACGTCGATGTCCTTCAGGTTGTGCTCGGAGGCACCGCGGACGACGATGTCGTCGGTCATTACCGGCCGAAGGGGTCGGCGGCGTGAAATCCTGTCGGTTGCGGCGGCTGTCCGGAGCCGTCGACAGGCGGTCGGGTTCCGGATACAAACGACCGTCGGCCGGGTGCCCCGTTTCAGCGAACCGTCCGGAGATGGAGAACCGCTGCGGCGAGCACGGCACCGAACGCGACGGCCGCGACGATGGCGAACGCGACCCGATAGCCGAACTCGGTGTACACCCGCGCCCCGCCGATGGTCTCGCCGGTCCAGTAGGCGTCGAGCGCAACGCCCATCAGGGTCGGCAGGACGGCCGCGCCGCTGAACGCCATCATGTTGATCGTTCCCGTCGAAACGCCCGACGCGGCGGCGTCGTGGCGCTCCTTGACGACGGCGTACGTCAGCACGTACGCGCCGGCGAGCGCGCCGGAGGCGAAAAAGACGACCGCCACGAGCGCCGTCGGCGGGACCGCAAGCACCGCGAGTGAGGCGAACGCCGCGGTGTAGATCGTCATCCCGACGACGATGAGCCGGGTCCGGCTCCCGGCGGCGACCGATTCCCCGGGACCGCCTGACGAAAGCCGATCCGAGACCGTCCCGATGACGGGAGGACCGACGAGCAGACCGGCGCTTCCCAAGAGGGTGTACGTCGAGGCCGCGGTGACGGAAAGCCCCTGCGTCTGGACGAGATACGGGATTCCCCACAGCCCGACGACGGTGATGTTGATCCCGGTCCCGGCGAAGAGGATCGCGCCACAGAGCCACGTCTCCGGCTCTCCCAACACGTTCCGGGCGTTCGAGAGGACGGTCCGAAGCGACACGGTGCCGGACGTGTCGACGCCGCCGATGGGGTCGAGTCCGGCCGCGGCGGGCGAGTCCCGCGCGACGAGGAAGACGAGAACCGCCAACGCGACGCCGAGCACCGACAGTCCGGCGATCGTCGGCCGCCACCCCACACCGGCCACCACGACCGCGAGCGGCGTGGTCGCGAGGATTCCGCCGACCCCCGATAGCGCGATCGTCAGCCCGCTCATCCGGGCGAACTCCGTCGGCCGGAACCAGTTCGCACAGAACCGGAGGATCGCGATGAACAGGACGCTTCCGCCGAGCCCGATCAGCGCCCGGCCGGCGAAGGCGATCCAGTAGCTCTCGGCCCCGGCGAACACCAGCCCGCCGAGGCTCATCACGAGCGCCCCGGCGGTGACCGTTCGGCGGGCGCCGAGCCGGTCCGCGAGCACGCCGCTCGGGAGTTGCAGCGCCGCGTACACATAAAAGAACGACGCGTGTAGCGTCCCGAGTTGTGCCCCCGTCAACGAGAACCCCCGCGTGAGTTCGTCGGCGAGGACGGCCGTCGAGAGCCGGTAGACCGAGACCAGAACGTACGTGCCGACCAGCGCCGAGTAGGCGAGCCAACGCCTTTGCTGTGGGTCGGTCCAGAGCCGCCTGCCGGAGATGCGTCCCACGCTCGAACGTGCGGTTGAGCGCCCCAAAGGCGTGTCGAACCGCCGCCGGACTGCCGCGCCGGGCGCACGTGGGCCGCCGATCGGCTTCGACGAAATACGTGAGCGGCTTCGACAGACGATTAAAACCACTTGTAGAACGCTCAATACGGTCGTTCATGCGGTACCCGCGTATGGGCAAAAAAGACAAGAGTTAATCGGCTCCCACGCCCGTCTGTGAACGATTATGACCAAAGTTAGCATTGTCGGTGCCGCGGGAACCGTCGGTGCCGCGGCGGGGTACAACCTCGCGTTGCGGGACATCGTCGACGAACTCGTTTTCGTCGACATCCCGGACCAACGCGAGACGACGATCGGGCAGGCCGCGGACACGAACCACGGATCGGCCTACGACTCCAACACGACGGTACGACAGGGGGAGTACGAGGACACCGCCGGCTCCGACGTCGTCGTCATCACGGCCGGCATCCCCCGACAGCCGGGCCAGACCCGGATCGACCTCGCCGGTGACAACGCGCCGATCATGGAGGACATCGGCGCCTCGATCGACGAGCACAACGACGAGTACGTCTCGATCACGACGTCGAACCCCGTCGACCTGCTGAACCGCCACCTCTACGAGACGGGCGACCGCGACCGTCACTCGGTCATCGGGTTCGGTGGCCGCCTCGACTCCGCGCGCTTCCGGTACGTCCTCTCGGAGCGCTTCGACGCGCCGGTGAAAAACGTCGAAGCGACCATCCTCGGCGAACACGGCGACGCGCAGGTCCCCGTCTTCTCGAAAGTTCGCGTCGACGGCACCGACCCCGACTTCGAGGGCCTCCGCGAGGAGATTCTGGCTGACCTCCAGGAGTCCGCGATGGACGTCATCGAACGGAAGGGCGCGACCCAGTGGGGGCCGGCGACCGGCGTCGCTCACATGGTCGAAGCCGTCCTCCACGACACGGGCGAAGTCCTGCCCGGGTCGATCGTTCTCGACGGCGAGTACGGCTGCGAGGACACCGCCTTCGGCGTCCCGGTCAAACTCGGGTCCGACGGCGTCGAGGAGGTCGTCGAGTGGGACCTCGACGGGTACGAGTCGACGTTGATGGACGAGGCGGCCGAGAAGCTCCGCGACCAGTACGCAAAGATCAGCTGACCGGGGCGGCGCTACTCGAACTCCGAGCGAACGTACTCTTCCGGAAGCCGATCACCCGTCAGCGATGCCCATTCTTCGAGCCGGCGAGCGTCGGGACTGTCGTCCTCGGACATCGTGATACACCGTCACGTGGAACCGACCGCACGAGCGTTGATAAATATTCCGCCCAAACCGGTCGCGATCCCGGCTACACGATCCGTTCGCCGTCGTCGTAGACCTCTATCGCGTCGACGGGGCAGACCCGCGCGGCGAACTTCGCGTCGAGTTCGTCGCCCTCGGGGACCTCGACTTCGAAAACGTCCGGTTCGACCTCCTCGGCGCCGGCGAGGTCGGCCTTTCCTTCGTCCTCGTCCTTTTCGAACGCTTCCCACTCGGCGGCACACTGGAACATCCCGATACAGGTGTCTCGGTCGAACCGGACTTTCATACCCTCCGTTCGTCGCTCACCGACAAAGGCGTGACGGGCCGCGGCGGCCTACCGCTTCCGGGCGACGAGCGAGACGTAATCGAGGCGACCGTCCTCGACGGCGGTCTCGACGGCCTCGATCCCCTCGAGCGCTCGCGTCCCCGTCGGCCCCATCAGTTCGAGCATCCGCTCGTATGCGACCTTTTCGGCGAGTTCATCGCGCATCGCGAGCAGGTCCTCGCGGTGCGATCGGACCGTTTCGATCCCGAACCCCGCGGCGTCGATCGCGCCGAGGACCGCCGTCCGATCCCGGTGGCCGCCGAGACACAGCGCCTCGGTCATCGCCGCCGGAACCGCCGGCGGTTCGCCGTCGATCACGACGTCCGAGACGGCCAGCCGGCCGCCAGGTTCCAGCACGCGGGCCGCCTCCGCGAACGCGCGTTCGTGATCCGCCGAGAGACAGAGGACACACTCCGAGAGCGCGACGCCGAACGACTCCGCCGCGAACGGCAGCCGCGACATGTCCCCGCGGACGATGCGGTCGGTCCGCGGCTGGCTGTCGAGGCCGACCGCCTCCGCACCGCGCTCGCGGGCGAGCGCGAGCGACTCCCCGCCGCCGCACCCGATATCGAGGAGCCGAACCCCCGACTCGACGCCGGCGCGGTCGAGAAGCCGGTCGGTGGCCTCGAGACCGCCCGGATGAAGCGGCCCGTCGAGGACGGTTCCGAGCGTCCCCCACGGGTCGGCGGCGGCCGACTCGAGCAGCCCCCGCATTCAGCAGCCCCCGAATTCGTCCCCACACCCGTCCTCGGCCACCGTCGCCCCGTCGGGAGCCGTCTCCGGCGGGTCGCCCGTCCCGTCGCGCCCGCCCCAGCCGTTCCGGTTTCGGATCGCGTATCGCCCGTCGTCGGTCGTCATGTTGTACGCACAAAACGGCACGAGCTCACCCGAGGGCGTCGGCACGGAGACACAGCAGTTGCTCAACCGCCCCGCGTCGGCGGCATCGGCGTCCATGAACCCGGTGAACGACACGGGAAGGACCTCATCGAGCAGTTCGCCGGCCCCGTCGGGGACCGAACCGCCACAGCAGCCGGCCGTCTCGCAGGCGCTCCGTCTGCCGACCGGCGTGCTCGCCAGCAGCTCCATCCAATCGGATTCGTCGACCAATCCGGAGAGCTCCTCGATGAGGTCGTCGTCGATGAGCCCCGTCAACGGGACCGCGCCGTCCTCGCCCGGCAGGAGCGCCGTCGCCATCTGGCAGTACGACGAACAGCAGGGGATCGGCAGGAAATCGCGCGTGCCGAGCCCATCGACCTGTTCGGCCAACTCGCTTGCCGCCTCATCTATCGCGTACCGGCCGCCGTGGTCGTCGTAGCGGCCGAACCCCGCGACCGGCTGGAAGTTGACCGATTCGACGACGTCGAGATTCTCGAGTGCGAACCGGACGACGTCGCCCATCTCGTGGTCGTTCGTCCCGGGAACGACGGTCGGAACGAGTACGACCGACAGGCCGGCGTCACGACAGGCCTCGATCGCGGCGTGTTTCTCCTCGGCGATCGGAACCTCGCGTATCCGCTCGTAGGTCTCCTCTTCGAGCCCGTCGAACTGGAGATAAACTGCCGTCACGCCGGCGGCGGCGAGGTCGTCGGCGTACCCGTCCTCGGTGGCGAGTCTGATGCCGTTGGTGTTGACCTGGACGTGTCCGAACCCCATCCCGACCGCCGTTTCGACCAGTTCCGGGAGGTCCTCACGGACCGTCGGCTCGCCGCCCGAAAACTGGATCGGGCGTGGGCCACCGCCTTTCTTTACGGTTTCGAGCAACTCGACGACCTCCTCGCGGGGGAGGTGCTCGCCGCCGGGCCCCGAACTCGCAAAACAGAACGAACACGAGAGGTTACAGTCGCGCGTGACCTCCACGACCGCCAGGCAGGCGTGGTCGTTCTCGACTGCGAACTCGGCGTCGCCGTCGAAATCGAACGCCGGCCCCAACTCGCCGGCCCACTCCCAGTGGTCGACAGAGCCCCACACCTTTCGGCTCGCCGTCCCGTGCTCCGAACACTCCCGGGTGAGATACACCGATCCCTCCCGGGTCTCGTAGCGGCCGGGGACGCGTTCGAGACAGTCCGGACAGAGACTCGTCGTCGACCCCAGGTTTGCGTGTCGATTACTCACACGGTTACGTGCGCCCACCGAAACATAAACTCGTCGCAGGTCTGCGGGCTCGACACCGTTTCGGGCGTACGTTTTTGCGGTTGCGGACTCAACCGTCTCTGTGTCAAACACCGACACGAACGGTGTCGGCGCTTCCGCCCAGGGCGAGTCGGACGCCGAACCGCCGCCGACGGCGTGTGCCCGACGTCTGCTCGAAGCCCTCCGCGCCGGGGAGTCTCCCGACCCGTATCTGTCGACGCTCGCCGGCTACGACCACGAGCGACTGCGCGCCGTCCGGACGGAGCGGACTGCCGGCCTCGCGTTCTGGTTGAACCTCTATAACGCGGGCACACAGCTCCTCTTGGAGCGTCGATCGGAACTCTACGACAGCCGCCTTCGCTTCTTTCGGTTCTTCGGGGCGGAGGCGCTCGTCGTCGCCGGACGGGGGTTGAGTCTCGACGCGATCGAGCAGGGCATCCTCCGCGGCGGGCGCTCGAAGTACGGGCTCGGTTACGCCCCGCGGCTCCCGCGGCGCTTCGAGCGCCGCTACCGACTCGCGTGTGACCCCCGGATCCACTTCGCGTGCAACTGCGGCGCGGCCAGCTGCCCGGCGATCAGATCCTACGAGCGCGACCGGATCGACGAGCAACTCGACGCCGCATCGGAGACCTACCTCGACGGCACGGTCGAGTACGACGCCGAAGGCGGCGTCGCGCGAATCCCGCGGGTGTTCCTGTGGTACCGCGGCGATTTCGGTGGAAGACGCGGTATCGGGGCGTTCCTGCGGGAATACGGCGCGATTCCGGCCGACGCTAATCCGCGGTTCCGGTATCAATCGTGGGACTGGTCGAAGGCCGGCGGAAAGTTCCTCGAGTGATCCGGTCGACACCGGCTAGTCGGTCCGCTTTATCCCCCGAATCTCGAAGCGTGCACCACCCGATCCCGACTCGGTCACGGCGATCCTCCAGCCGTGTGCCTCGGCGATCTCGTTGACGATCGCCAGCCCGAACCCGGTGCCGGTCTCGGCCGTCGTGTACCCCGGATCGAAGACGTCCTCGCGGTCGTTCTCGGGGATTCCGGGGCCGTCGTCCGCGACGTAGAACCCGTCGTCGAGCGCCCCGATCCGGACGGTCACGTTCCCTCCACCGTGGTCGGCCGCGTTCACAATGAGGTTCTCGAGGAGGTTCCGGAGCCGATCGGGATCGGCCAGAAACGCCACGTCATCGACCAACTCGAGCGATGCCCCGGCGGTGTCGGCGGTCCGCCAACACCCCTCGACGACCGACGACAGCGACACCGACTCCAGTTCCCCGACGGTGTCGCCCTGCCGGGCGAGCGTGAGCGTGTCGTCGACGATGGTCTCCATCCGATCGAGGGCGTCGAGGGCGGCGTCGAGGTTTTCGCCCCCGCCGTCGACGGCGGTTTTGGCCAGTTCGATCCGCCCTGTTGCGACGCTCATCGGAGATCTGAGGTCGTGGGAGACGATCCCGGCGAACCGTTCGAGACGGTCGTTCTGCCGTTCGAGTTCCCCTTCGCGCTGTTTGTACTCCGTGACGTCCTCCTGGAATCCGACCCAGTGGTCGACCGTCCCGTCGTCGTCCACGAGCGGCCTGACGCTGACCCGGTTCCAGAACAACTCGCCGTTCTTGCGGTAGTTCCTGAGCTCGACGGTCGTCGATTCGCCGGCTTCGATCGCCCGGCGGAGTTCGGCGACCGGTTCCTCGTCGGTGCCGGGACCCTGCAGGAACCGGCAGTTCCGGCCGACCGCTTCCTCGCGGGGGTAGCCGGTCATCTCGACGAACCGGTCGTTGACGTAGATCATCGGGTTGTCGTCCAAAGCCGGATCGGTGATCGCGATCCCGATGGGCGCCTCGTCCATCGCCCGGGTCTTGCGTTCGAGTTCCCGTTCGCGGCGCTCGAGTTCGACTTCCCTGCGCACTTCGTCGGAGACGTTCCGCAGGATACCGACGCTACCGCGGAACGCCTCGCCCTCGTAGGGGAGGACGGCCATGTGATCCCGACAGGGGATCGGATCGCCCTCTTTCGGATAAATGTCGACGTAGAACTGCGCCGTGTCCGGCCCCTCCTCCGAGAGGAGCGAGCCGAGTTGGTTTTCGGCTTCGATGACGGCGTCGTTATTTTTGATGACGTGCGTCCCCCTGCCGATGATCTCCTCGCGCTCGTAGCCCGTCATTTCAAGCATCGCGTCGTTGACGTAGGAGAACTTCCCGGTCTCGTCGACGACGTAGATCGGGTACTCGAGGGCTCGAAGGACCGTCGAGTACCGATCGGCCTCGATCTTCGTGTGGTAGTCCTCGGCGGCCTGCTCGACGCGGTTCGCGAGGCGGCGTTGCTGGTCGGGCCCGCCCTTCTGGAAGTAGCCGGTGACGCCGGCGTTGACCGCCCGACTCGCGATCTCCTCGCTCCCCTTCCCGGTGTAGAGGACGAACGGGAGCAGCGGGTGCTCCTCGCGGATCTCCTCGAACAGCTCCAGTCCGCTCTTCTTTGGCATGTCGTAATCGCTGATGACGCAGTCGAACGCCCCCGTTTCGAGCGCTGCCAGCGCGGCCTCGGGCGACGTCTCGGTCCTCACGGCGACGTTCTCTAACTCCCGATCGAGGAACGCAGACGTCAGATCGAGAACCGACGGGTCGTCGTCGACGTGGAGAACGGACACGCCCGTCCCGTCGAGCGGTGTTTCGCGCAGACCTAGAGACATTACGAACGTTTCGGTATGGTGAATAAAAACCGTTTCGTGAGTTTCATACCGCGATACAAGACCGCCGCTCCGGCTCCGTCTTCTCCGCCGGCGATACGATCATTTACATTCGGTGACGAACAACCGCACGCTAATGGACGTTGCAGAGGTCGCCGGGATTCCGCCGTGGTTCGTGAGCCATCTCCGAGCGGCGGGGATCGAGTCGCTGTACCCCCCACAGGGGGCGGCCGTCGAGGCCGGCGTCGCCGCCGCCGACAGCGTCGTCGCCTCGGTCCCGACGGCGAGCGGCAAGACCCTCATCGCACAGCTCGCGATGCTGTCGGCGGTCGACCGCGGCGGCAAGGCGCTGTACATCGTGCCGTTGCGGGCGCTGGCAAGCGAGAAGCGCGAGGAGTTCGCCGCCTTCGAGGAGTACGGCGTCTCGATCGGCGTCGCCACGGGCAACTACGAGGACACCGGCGAGTGGCTCGCCGAGAAGGACATTATCGTCGCCACGAGCGAGAAGGTCGACTCGCTCGTCAGAAACGGCGCGCCGTGGGTCGACGACCTCGACTGCGTGGTCGCCGACGAGGTCCATCTCGTCGACGACGAGAACCGCGGACCGACACTCGAGGTGATGCTCGCGAAACTCCGCCGGATCAACCCGACGCTTCAGGTGGTCGCGCTGTCGGCGACTGTCGGCAACGCCGGAGAGATGGCCGAGTGGCTCGACGCCGAGTTGGTCGACTCCTCGTGGCGGCCGATCGAGCTGAAAAAGGGGGTTCAGTACGGACAGGCGCTGCACTTCGGCGACGGCTCCCAGCGGGAACTCCGCGTCGGATCGAACGAGAAGCCGACCGAGGCGATCGTCCGTGACACACTCGCGGAGGACGGGTCGACGCTCGTGTTCGTCAACTCCCGGCGAAACGCCGAGGGGGCGGCAAAGCGGCTGGCGAACACGAGCCGCGACGGCCTCGACGATGGGGAGCGAGAACGGCTCGCGGAACTGGCCGAGGAGATCCGCGGCGTCTCCGATACGGAGACGAGCGAGGACCTCGCGGCCTGCGTCGAAAAGGGCGCGGCGTTCCACCACGCGGGCTGTTCGAGCGAACACCGCTCGATCGTCGAGGACGCCTTCCGGGATCGCTTGATAAAGGTCGTCTCGGCGACGCCGACGCTCGCCGCCGGCGTGAACACGCCGTCCCGCCGCGTCGTCGTCCGCGATTGGCGGCGCTACTCCGGGGACGTCGGCGGGATGAAACCGCTGTCGGTGCTGGAGGTCCACCAGATGATGGGACGGGCGGGGCGGCCCGGGAGGGATCCCTACGGCGAGGCGTTGTTGCTCGCCAACGGCCACGACGAACTCGACGAACTGCTCGATCGGTACGTCTGGGCCGACCCCGAACCCGTCGAGTCGAAGCTGGCGCGGGAGCCGTCGATGCGGACCCACCTGCTGGCGACGGTCGCCTCGGGGTTTGCGGACTCCCGGGAGGCGCTGCTCGAGTTCCTCGATCAGACGCTGTATGCGACCCAGTACCGACGCGGCTCCGGCGGGGCTGACAACCTCGAACGCGTCGTCGACTCGACGCTCGCGTATCTGGAGACGAACGGCTTCATCGACCGCGGGGAGATGATCGAGGCGACCCCGCTGGGCCACACCGTCTCGCGACTGTATCTCGACCCGATGAGCGCCGCGGAGATCGTCGACGGGCTCGAGGGAGCCACGGGGGACCCGACCGTGATGGGGTTGTATCACCTCGTCTCCCGGACGCCGGACATGTACGAGCTGTATCTCCGGTCGGGCGACCGCGAGGAGTACACCATGCTGGCCTACGAGCGCGAGTCGGAGTTCCTCGGAGCGATGCCGAGCGAGTTCGAGGAAGGGCGCTTCGAGGATTGGCTGTCGGCGCTGAAGACCGCCCGAATGCTCGAGGACTGGGCGAGCGAGACCGACGAGGACGAGATCGCTGAAACGTACGGCGTCGGGCCGGGCGACATCCGCGGTAAGGTCGACACCGCCGAGTGGCTGCTCGGGGCCGCCGAATCCGTCGCCGGCGAACTCGGCCTCGAGAGCGTCGGCGCGATCCGTGAGGCGAGAAAGCGGGTCCAACACGGCGTCGGCGAGGAACTGATCGATCTCGCCGGCGTCCGCGGTGTCGGCCGAAAGCGGGCCAGACGGCTCTATGACGCCGGCATCGAGACGCGCGCCGACCTCCGAAACGCGGACAAATCGGTCGTTCTGGGCGCGCTGAAGGGACGCGAAAAGACCGCCGAGAACGTCCTCGAAGCGGCCGGCCACCGCGACCCGGGGATGGAGGAGGTCAGCCCGGACGCGGCGGCGGCCCCGACGGAGTCCGACGCCACCGATGCGTCGGCCGGATCGGGCGGCGACGACCAATCGAACCTCGGTGATTTCTGATGGGTGGGGGTCGACGATGCGGCTGATCGAGGGGATCGCGGATATCGGTGGCGATCGGTTCCCCGATGTCGACGCGTTTCTCGGGGCAACGGGCGACGTCGCGACGGCCCACGGCTCGACGGTCCAGGCGTTCGACGCCCGATACGTCGCCTCCAGGCGACACCTCGAACGTGCCGTCGAACTCGCCGACAGGGAGCGAGGCCGCGGCGAGGCGATCGCCCGGGACCGCGGCGTCGAGATCGCGCTGTACGCGGCGGGGAGACGGCAGATCGACCGAGCCCTCGAGATGGGCGTCTCGCAGGGGGAAACGCCGGTGGTCGTCGTCGTCGACGGTGGCGACGAGGACACCGCGGCGGCGGAAACCGAGAGCCTCCTCGTTCCGGCTGCGACGCTCGATACGCCCGACAACGCCCGTCTCAGGGAGTTTTATGACATCGGGCGGGCGGAACTGGAGGCGACCGATGCGGGACTCGAGGCGCTCGTGTTGGAGCGGGTCGCGCTGCTCGTCGTCGAGCGGTGACCGACCGCGATCAAAGCAAAAAGACGTCCGCCGAGTCGAACTCCCGGTTGCAGTCGCGACACCGATAGTTCATTCCGCCGTCCGTCGACTTCAGTTGCCCACCACACTCCGGGCAGTCCGAACCGGCGCGTCCTGACATGCGAAGATGTGGGGGGAGCCGACGCATTAGTCTTTCGTGGCAGCAGGGGTGAAACCACGCCCGTTCGGGCGTGGACAGGATTTATCCCCTCCCCAAGCATCCGTATGCGTATGTATGATTCCGATTCCACGACGTTCGCACAGCGGATCACTCTCTGCTGTCTAGTCGACTTGGCCGAAGCGGACCGAACACCGGTCGACGCGACCGAAATCAAGTCCGCGGCGAAACGGCTTCTCGAGGACGCCGGCGGGCAGCCGGTCGGGGGGCTCTCGGAGGCCGACGTGGTGCGTGCGCTCGGCGGACTGGCGGATACGGAACTTGTCGACGAACGCCGCCCGGAGGATCGATCGCCGGTCGGAAAGGGTCGTCCGAAGTACACACTCGAAGCCGACGCTGAGGCGCTTCGGGCGGCGTTGGAGGATGACGACGAAATCGGCTCCGTACTGAGCTGATCGGGGGCGCCCGTCTTCCGGTCGGCCGCCCACGACAGCCGGACGCGCTGCTCCCTGCTTTCGAGGTGTATTGTTTTCGGAGTATCCACGTGCGGCCGTTCGTCCTGCCCGCCGAACCGGCGCCTGTGCGATCGCGAACACGGGTCCGCGTCGATTACCCCTCAGTCGTCGGCCGGCGGGTCGTCGATCAGGACGACCGCCTCGCCCTCGATGACGGCGTCGTCGTCCTTCATGACGGTCGTTCGGATCCGGTACTGATCGCCGCCGAGGTCCTCGACGATCTCGACCGTGGCGGTGACTTCGTCCCCGATGCGGACCGGGGCGCGGAACTCGAGATCCTGTGAGAGATACACGACGCTTCCGGGGAGGCGGGCGAGCGCGGCGCTTATCAGCCCGGAGACGAGGATGCCGTGTGCGATCCGGCCGTTGAAGCGGGTTTCCTCGGCGAACTCGTCGTCCAGATGGATCGGATTGGTGTCCCCGGAGGCGGCGGCGAACCGTCTGATGTCGTCTTGGGCGATGGTTTTCGTAAACCGGACGGCGTCGCCGACGGAGAGTTCGCCCTCGATCAGTCGTTCGGTCGTCCAGTCCGTGAGATCCTCACCCGGTTCGAGCAGTTGCTCGTCGGAGGTGCCAACGGCCGCCCCGCAGTCGTTCCCGTTCCGTTTCGATCCCGACCCGAACGCCGAGAGCGCGGCCTTGTTTGCGGCCCGGTTGGCTTCGAGAAACGTGTTGAATACACGAGAAGATGTCTCCGCCCACGTATCGAAAGTCATCGGATACGAGCTTTTACTCATGTTTTTCTAGATATGTGCTTCCAGTATTAAAACTTGGTGAATGCGTAGGTTGTGAGGTGCATCTATTGGTTTCAAATGGAGTTGATTGGTTTTCATCGGAATGTTTATACGAATTCGGGGAGTATTATTTATAATGACGGATACGAACGACAATCAAGATGTGCCCATGTGGCCGCCGAACCTGATGAAAACGATCCAGGAGACGTCCGAGCAGGCGACGCGGAAGCAGCAGGAAGCGCTCCGGACGCTTTTTATGGGTAGCTCCACCGCCAGCACGCCGGATCTCGGTGACATCTCCGAACAACTCGGCACGATGACGCAGATGGCGACGTTCAAAACCCGGATCCAAAGCGGCGGGCGGATCTCGATCCCGGACGCGGAGCGGGAGGCCCTCGATATCGGCGAAGGCGATATCGTCCAGACAGTCGTCGTCCCCGTCAAACGAAACCGGGGTGAGGACGATGAGTGATCGCCCGAACCCGATCGAGGCGGCCTTCGAACTCCAGCGAAAGAGCATCGAAGGGAGCCGAAAGGCGATGGAGGAGAGCATCGAACTTCAGCGACGGGTTGGCGGGACGCTCCTCGACGGCGTCGACACCACCGAGAACGCCCAACAGCGCGGGCTTCAGCTGACCCGGGAGGGGCTCCACAGCTACCTCGACGCCGTCGAGGCGACGGTTCCCGGTGCCGAGGAGGCGGTCGCGGAGATCCGCTCGACCGTCGACGAGCAGTTCGACGACCTCGAAGCCCGGCACGCCGAGACGTTCGACGCCGTCGAGGAGGAGGCCGAAGCGGGGGCCGAAGCGTACGAGGAGCTGACCGCGGAGTCCCTGGACGCGCTCAACGAACAGCTCGATTCGGTGCTGGAGACTCACGGCGAAATCGAGACGCGGACGCTGGAGGCCGTCGAGGACGCCGAATCCCAACTCGAAGAACTCCGGGCGCAACTGGACGCCGAAGACGGCGATTTCACCGAGCAACTCGAAGCACGGACCGACGCGTTCTCCGAGCAGTTCGAATCCCAGCTCCGGCAGTTCAGAACGCAACTCGAGGAGACGCTCGAACGGATCGACGCCGCGGGGCGCGACGAACCCGATGCGTGAGAACGGACCAAACGGTACGGCCGAAAAATCATCCCCGAGTTTTTGTGGTTCAACGAGAGACATACAACAATGAGTAACAGTAACAAACAGATCCAAGACGAGTGGAACGAACTGGTCGAGAATATGAACGATGCGGTCGCCCAATCGATGGAGCAGAACATGGAGGCAAGCGCCGCCTTCATGGAGTCGTGGGCCGACGCAATGGAGGAATCGATGCCGGCCGAGGAGGAGTTGGCGAGCGGTGTCGAAGGCTACAACGACGCCTACGAGGTGTGGATGGAGGCCGCCGAGGAGATGTTCGGGCGGACGACCGCGGCCGCGGAGGGCGAGGACGTCGCGATGACGGAGTTTCGCGACATCTGGCTGCAAAGCGCCAACGAGGCGTTCAAGGAGGTCATGGGCACGTCGGCCTTCGCGGCCGCCAACGGCCAACTCGTCAACGCGATGATGGAGATGCGCGAGGAGGTCGACGAGATCGGCGAGGACACCCTCGAACAGCTCGGTATGCCGACCCAATCGGACATAGAGGAGGTCGGCGAACGGCTCGTCGAACTGGAGCGACGCCAACACAGCGTCGAAGAGAAACTCGACCGGATCCTAGAGGAACTCGAATGAGCGCCAACAACCCGTTCTCGCTCGCGTTGAATTTCCAGCGCGAACTGCTCGACTCGACCGTCGGCTCGATCCAGCGCGGATCGGTCGCGGCCGAACAGGCCGAACGAATCGAGGACGTCGAGGTCGGACAGACGCCGAGCGAAGTCGTCTACGAGGAGAACAAACTCCAACTCCTCCACTACGAGGCCGAGACCGACGAACAGCACGGCACGCCGATCCTGATCGTTTACGCGCTGATCAACAAGCCGTTCATCCTCGATCTCCAGCCCGACCGAAGCGTCGTCCGGCGACTGCTCGAGGCCGGCCACGACGTCTACCTCATCGACTGGAACGAGCCCTCGCGGCTCGATCGACATCTCACGCTGGACGATTACATCAACCGCTACATCGACAACTGCGTCGACGTCGTCCGAGAGCGCTCGGGGGCCGACCGGATCAACATCCTCGGCTACTGTATGGGTGGGACGATGATGTCGATCTACACGGCGTTCCACCAGGAGAAGGTCCGGGCGCTCGGGCTCATGGCCGCCGGGCTCTGTTTCGACCAAACCGGCGGGGTGCTCGAACTCTGGGGCGACGACGAACACTACGACCCACAGGACGTCGTCGACGCCTACGGCAACGTCCCCGCCGAGATGCTCGACGTCGGGTTCGCCCTGATGGACCCGGTCGCGAACTACGTCTCGAAGTACGCCCGGCTCTACGACAACCTCGAAAACGACGACTTCGTCGAGAACTTCGCCCGGATGGAGCGGTGGCTCGACGAGGGGATCGACCTCGCCGGCGAGACGTACATCCAGTTCCTGGAGGACATCTATCAGGACAACAAACTCTACAACAACGAGATGTACGTCGGCGGCGAACACGTCGACGTCACGTCGATCGAGGTCCCGGTGTTGCAGATCGTCGGCGAGTACGACCACCTTATCCCGCCGGAGACGAGCAAACCGTTCAATGACGTTATCGGTAGCGAAGACACCCGGATCATCGAATACCCGACCGGCCACATCGGGCTGTCGGTGTCGGGGTCGAGCCACCGCGACGTCTGGCCTGAGGTCGCCGAGTGGTATCTCGAAAAGTCCCCGGACGCACCCGCCGGGAAGGACGCGGCCCCCGACGACGGTGTCGAGATCGAGATCGGAGAGACCGACACCGAACCGGTCGCCGACACCGCCGAGTCCCGGGCGGAGACCGGGGTCGACTCGGAAGCCGGTAGCGAGGCCGACTCGGACCCCGCCGAGGACGTTTCCGACGCCGAGGAAAACGCCTCTCCCGACGCGGGAACCGACGCCGCCCCCGATGCCGAGGCGGTCGACGTTCGGGCGATCGACGGAATCGGCCCGACGTACGCCGAACGGCTCCAGAACGCGGACCTCGGAACGGTCGAGTCGCTGGCCGAGGCCGACCCTTCGACGGTCGCCGAGGCGGCCAACGTCGGCGTCAAGCGGGCCGAGGACTGGCTGGCGCAGGCTGACGAGCGGACGCAGTAGCGGTGTTGTTCGTCGCTGACGACGTTTCCGCGAACGACTCCGCCGCGACGGTCTCCAGCGGTGCGACGGTCGCCCCCGAGAACAGCAGTCGAACGTGGCCGAGATACGGGATCCGAACCTCAGCGGTGCCGACGATCCACCCGGGTCTGACCGGCGCCGACAGCCGCGTGGTCTGATCGTAGTTCCGGTTCGTCAACTCGTTGTCCCCTTTCGTTATGAACCCCGCGTGGGGTGCCGGACAGTGGCTCAGCGCCTCGCAGTCGTCGGCGCTCCCGACGGCGTCGCTGTCGGCCCGGTCGTACCAGTTCTCGCCGTTTTCGACCCAGAACATCGCTCGGTGGATGATCGGCGTCTGACCGGCGTTGCCGTTGGGACGGAACACGACGACGTCGCCGGGGCGGTTGAACTTCGTTCGCTCGTTCCGTTCGGCCACGTCGGCGGGCACGACCCCCGTTGACGTGCCGCCGTCGTCGACCGCGGTGTCGGGGACGAACCGGTCGTTGTCGACGAGGAACACCAGATCGCCGCGCTCCATGTTCGGCTCCATGCTCCCGGACTCGACGGCGACCATCGGGGGCCAGACGCCGCTGGCGGCGAACAGCAGAACGCCGATCGTGACGACGATCGCGACGCTCGTCAACACGTCACGAATGTAGATCAACGAGCCGACGTCACCCGTCCAGAACCACCTGATCCAGCCGACGACGCCCTCCGGTGACCCCTCGTCGTCGATGTGCTCAAACGGATCGGCCTCGGCGCCTTCGCCGGACGCATCGTGTGGGCCGTCGGGCCGATCGTCGCGGGGACGCTCGTCCGCCCTGTCGCTCATTGGCGTCCGTAGCGCGGCGACGAACGTGAACGTTCTGGGTTCCGGACAACGGGTGCTCGACTGCCCGTTGGCGGTCCCGTCAGCGGAACTACAAAAGATTTATATAGAACCGCACACAATCATCGCATGCAATCGAGGTGAACAGCAATGGCACTGCCCACGAGCCCGACAGACTCCTGGATGCAGAGCCTCGATTTCCCGAGCCGACTGTTCGGAACCGGTCGCAACGACTACGAACTGTACGAGGAGGACGACGAGTTCGTCCTCAGCGTCGAGATGCCGGGCTTCGACCCCGAGGAAATATCGGTTTCGTGGAACGACGGCGTCCTGAACGTCGCCGCCGAACACGAGGACGAAGCGCGCGGCCAGCGGAAGACGTACCACCGGCGGTTCCGCTTCCCGAAGGACGTCGACGACGACGCGATCACGGCCGAGTACACCAACGGCGTGCTCGAAGTCCGGCTGCCGGTCACCACTGGCGCGGCCGTCACCGGTACCGAGATCGAGATCGAATCGTGATCGACACTCCCCCTCACCACGGTCGGTGACCCGCCCCCGATTCTTATATCCGGGGGTACACAGGCCGTCCCCCGATCCTGTCACACAGCGATACCTCGGGTGACGGCGACCGACCCGCCTCAGCGTTCACAACAGCAGCAGGCCGACGAGCGCGACCGAGATCCACAGTATCTTCAGAGACGTGTTGACGATGATCACCTTCGTTCCGAACTCCGCCCCCCAGATCCCGTACTGGAAGGGGATCGAGCGCTTGAACGTCGAGACCGTAAAGGAGACGATCCCGCCGATGAGCATCGTCGCGACGGCGGTCCGGGCGGTGAACGTCCCGTCCTCGATGAACGGGGCGATCGTCAACGCCCCGCTCGTCGTGTCGAAGGCGTAGACGACGATGACGGGGACGGCGGCGCTCGGCAACCCCGTCAGGGAGGCCAGCGGGTCGGCGGCCCCGCCGGTCAGCGCTTCGAGGTCGTAGTACGTCGTCGCGAGGACGACGAGCGTGTAGACGACGGCGAGTCGCGGCAGGATCTCCCAGGTCTTCTCGACGCCGCCGCGGCCGGCGTCGAGCAGTTTCTCCCGGACGGTCCGACCGTCGCCGCCGTCGGTTCGGGTGTCCCCGTCGGCGGCCGACATCGCCTCGGGGTCGACGTTTCGTCTCGAGAGCAAGAACGCCCCCGCGAGGACGCCCGTGATCGTGATCGCGAGGGAGATCCCCGCCCGCGTGCCGACGTACAGCAGGCCGACCCGGAGCCCGAGGATCGGGATCAACACCGGCGCGTAGAAGGTGAAAATGTGCTGGACGAACCCGAAGAACGTGTTGATCGTGACGGCGACGAGCGTCGCCCGGTCGTCGAGCAGCCCCGAATCGCGGTACTCGGCGAGCATGCCGTAGCCGGCGGTCGTCGAGGCGGCGGTGGTCAGGATGGCGCTGCCGACCTCGTCGGGTAGGTTCGCGGGGCCCGTCAGCGGCTTCGACAGCGCCGCGATGTACCGGATCGCGCCGAAGGCGACGAGGACGTTCGCGAAGGCGACGCCGCCGGCGATGGCGACCGCGATGGTGGCCACTCGCGGCAGCACCTCGCCGATCAGAACCGACCCGACGGAGGGATCCATTCGGCCGATCGTTGTGCCGGCGGACCCGAAACGGTTCCGCTTTCGGGCGGTCTCGCCGCCCGGCTTTCAGCGCCCGAGGATCGCTCGCAACGCGAACAGCGCGTTCGATCGCCGCTCCCTGACCCGTCGATAAAAGTACGCGAACCACTCGCCGCCGTAGGGGATGTACTGGTACGTCGGGACGCCCTCGGCGGCGAGTTCCCGCTGGGCGTCCTCACGGACACCCATCAGCATCTGGACCTCGTAGTCGGTGCCGTACCGCTCCCGGAGGTCGGCGGCCAGCGAGAGCATCCCGGGATCGTGGCTTCCGACGGCGACGGTGTCGAACTCCCGGAACGCGTACCCGAGGGCCTTCCGATACGCGCCGTCGATCCCCGCTCTCGAGGTGTGTGCGATTTCCGCCGGCTCGTCGTAGGCCCCCTTGACGAGCCGGACCTTTCCGGGGAGCCCGGCGAGGCGTTCGAGATCCGCGACGGTCCGCTTCAGGTTGGCCTGCACGCAGACACCGACGCCACCGTCGGTTTCGACCGCGTGTCGCTCGAATGCGTCGAGGGTCGCGTCCGTCGTCGTGTGGTCCTCCATGTCGATCCAGACGAACCGGTCGTACTCGGTGCCGACCTCGACGACGCTCGCGAGGTTCTCCTCGAAAGCCTCCCTCCCTACGCCGAGGCCGATCTGTGAGGGTTTGACCGAGACACAGCCCTCGACGTCCGCCTCCTCGAGGGCTTCGATCAGCCGTCGGTAGGCGCGGGCGTCGGCGTCGGCCGCCGCCCTGATCTCGCGGTGTTCCCCGAGCAGGTTGAGTATCCCGGCGACACCGTCGCGGTTGCACTCCCGGACGTGTTCGATGGCGGCGTCGGCGTCCTCACCGGCGACGAACCGACGCACGATCGGCGGTACCATACACGCCCCGTAGGCCGTGGGTTGCCCTCGCTCTTTCGGCGGTCGCCGTCGACGGAAACCGCAGTTGGTATGTCCCTGAACCTACTTCGGAACGACAAGATGACACGAGTGAGCGTTATCGGCTGCGGAAACATGGGCGGTGCCTTCCTCAAAGGGCTCGCCCGGGCCGGAACGTACCACCTGACGGCGATCGATCTCGATCCCGACGCGCTCGCGGCGGTCGAGGCGGACGCGTCCGAAACGACTGACGACATCTCGGCGGCGGCGGACGCCGATATCGTCATTCTCGCGGTCAAACCGAGCGTCTCCGCGGCCGTCCTCGGGGATTTGGAGCTGTCGGCCGACCAGACGCTGGTGACGCTCGCTGCCGGCGTTCCCCGCGAGTTCGTCGCCGAGCGGACCGACGCCGCCGTCGTCCGGATCATGCCGAACCTCGCGGCCGAAACCGGAAACATGGCGGCCGCTGCGACCGAAACCGGCCTCACCGACGAGGTCCGGGCCCTGCTCGACGCCGTCGGGGAGTTCGTCGAGATCGACGAGGAACTGATGGACATCTCGACGGCTGTCAACGGAAGCGGGCCGGCCTTCGCCTTCTATCTCATCGACGCGATGAAACAGGGAGGGATCGAGGGCGGTCTCGACCCCGAACAGGCCGAGACGCTCGCCGCGCAGACGTTCAAGGGGGCCGCGGAGACGGTCCTCCGGGACGACCGAAGCGTCGACGAGCTCATCGACGCGGTCTGTTCGCCGAACGGAACGACGATCGAGGGGATGGAGGTCCTCTGGGACAGCGACGCCGACGGGGCCGTCGCCGACGCCGTCGCGGCGGCCGAACGGCGCTCGCGCGAACTCGCCGAGGCGTTCAACGATGAGTGAGACGCCCGTGGTCGATGCGCTCGACCCGGAGACGGTTTCGCGGGCGCGCACGCTGGCCGCCGAGGCCGACCGCGTCGTCGTCAAAGCGGGTACCAACTCGCTGACCGACGAGGACTCGCGGCTCGATCGCGTGAAACTCGACAAACTCGTCGCCGACATTATGAACCTCCGCGACCGGGGCAAGGAGGTCGTGTTGATCTCCTCGGGGGCGGTCGGCGCGGGGATCGGGCGGCTCGATCAGGAAACGGAGATGATCGAGGAGAGCCAGGCGCTTTCGACGGTCGGGCAGGGCCACCTGATGCGACACTACACCCAGAGCTTCGACCGCTACGACCAGAAAGTCGCACAGATACTCGTGACGGGCAAGGATCTCGATACCCCCGAACGGTTCACGAACTTCCGAAACACCGTCGAGACGCTTCTGGAGTGGGGGGTCGTCCCGATAATCAACGAGAACGACGCGGTCGCCACCGAGGAGCTCCGAATCGGCGACAACGACATGCTCTCGGCGTCGGTCGCGATCGGCCTTGACGTCGATCTGCTCGTGACGTTGACCGATGTCGACGGGGTGTACACCGGGAACCCGAAACGCGACCCCGACGCGGAACTGATCGAAGCCGTCGGGGCGAACTACGACGCCGTCCAGCAGCTCGTTGACGGCACTACGACCGCGGAGTTCGGCGGGATTCAGACCAAAGTCGAGGGCGCACGCGACGCAAGCGAGTACGGCATCCCGGCGATCATCGCCGGATCGGCCGAACCGAACGTGCTGGAACGGATCGCCACACAAAAACCCGCGGGGACGATATTCGTCCCCGTAAACGGAGCGACGGATAACGGAGCAACCGATGAGTGAACACGCACACGACACCGACCGGCAGGTAACCGAGGCACAGCGCGCCGCGTTGAAACTCGCCAACACCGACGAGGCCGAGCGGAACGCGGCGCTTGAGTCGATCGCCGCCGCGATCCGCGACCGCGGCGACGAGATACTCGCGGCCAACGCCGAGGATGTCGCCGAGGCCGAAGCGATGCTCGAACGCGGCGAGTACACGGGGGCGCTCGTCGACCGGCTGAAACTCGACGCCGGGAAACTCGACTCGATCGCCGACATGGTCGAGTCGGTCGCCGAACAGGAGGACCCGCTCGGAAAGACGCTCTCGGCGCGGGAACTCGACGAGGGGCTCGAGCTCTACCGGGTGGCCGTCCCGATCGGCGTCGTCGCGACGGTGTTCGAATCCCGCCCCGACGCCTTGGTCCAGATCGCCGCCCTCTCGTTGAAATCCGGCAACGCAGCCATCCTCAAGGGCGGCAGCGAGGCGAGCAAATCAAACCGGGTGCTGTACGAGATCGTCCGTGAGGCGACCGACGAGCGCTTCGAGGCCCTCCCCGACGGATGGGCACAGTTGATAGAGGCCCACGAGGAGGTCGATCGCTTGCTCGAGTTGGACGAGCAGGTCGATCTCGTTATGCCCCGGGGCTCCTCGGAGTTCGTTTCCCACATCCAGGACAACACCCAGATCCCCGTGTTGGGCCACACGGAAGGCGTTTGTCACGTCTACGTCGACGAGGCGGCCGACCTCGGTATGGCCGGGGACATCGCCTACGACGCGAAGGTCCAGTACCCCGCCGTCTGCAACGCCGTCGAGACGCTGTTGGTGAACGAGGTCGTCGCCGCCGAGTTGCTGCCGGATCTCGTCGAACGCTATCGGGACGCAGGCGTCGAACTACGGGGCGATGCCGCGACCCGCGAGATCGTCGACGTCGGCGCGGCGACCGACGACGACTGGCGAACCGAGTACGGTGACCTCGAACTGTCGATCAAACTCGTCGCCGACGCATTCGAAGCGGTCGATCATATCAACGCACACGGCTCGAAACACACCGAGTCGATCGTCACCGAGGACGCCGACACCGCCGAGGCGTTCATGACCGGCATCGACGCCGCAAGCGTTTTCCACAACGCGTCGACGCGCTTTGCGGACGGCTACCGCTACGGCCTCGGCGCGGAGGTCGGAATCTCGACCGGCAAGATCCACGCCCGCGGCCCAGTCGGCCTCGAGGGGCTGACGACGTACAAATACTATCTAGAGGGCGACGGCCACATCGTCGCGAGCTACGCCGGCGAGGAAGCGCTCCCGTTCGCCCACCGCGCCCTCGACGCCGAGTGGACGCCCGGCGAGCGCTCGGACCCGTAACGACCGGCCGAGGACGGGCGAACCGTTTTACTGCCCTCCGAACCGTCGGGAAACTCGGCCCCCCGAGGACCCGACAGTTCCCGCATCCGACAGTCGAAACACCGATCAACCGGGCGGACTCGTCCGCCGCCGAAGAACCGCTTCCGGTGCCCCAATGTGTGTTAGCATATATATTTATATAATGCCCCACGGTATCATTATACATGCAGTTTTCCGACGAGATCGAGTTCGACAACCGCGACCGGAAGGAGATATACGACCACATCGAGCGGGCCGGGACGGTGGCGTACGACGACGTGTGTCGGGCGCTGGATATGAACCCCAACGCGTTCGGCCACCATGTCACCGTGCTCCGACGCGACGGGATCATCGATCGCACCGAAGACGACGAACTCCGTATCGCGTTCGAGGAAAGCGAGCGGACGACCGTCGACGACGGGTTCGACGCGACTATCAGGCGGGCAACGGAGGACGATCTGTCCGGGCTCGTGGACGCGATCCGGGAGGCCCTCGCCGATCGGGCTTACATCGAGGGGGAGACCGTCGCCGACATCGTCGAGAGCGAGGACGTCCTGTTGCGACACAACGACGTACAGAAGCGGGTCTTCTTCGTGGCGACCGTCGGCGGCGACGTGATCGGGTGGATCCACCTCAACGCCCCCAACATCGAGATGCTCGAACACACCGGCGAGTTGACGCTTGGGATCATAGACGAGTATCGGGGCCACGGCATCGGGACCGAACTTCACGATAGGGGCGTCGACTGGGCGCTCGAGAACGGATTCGAGAAACTCTACAACAGCGTCCCGTCGTCGAACGACGACGCGATCGAGTTTCTCGAACACCACGGCTGGGAAACCGAGGCCGTCCGGGAACGCCACTACAAAATAGACGGCGAGTACGTCGACGAGGTGATGCTGTCGAAGGCGCTCGCCTGATACGGGTCGTTGGACCTTTCTGTCGGTGAGTGCCGACCCGTATCCGGAAACATCCGGTACCTTCTCACGACAGTCCGTATGGGGTCGTCGTGTTCGTCCGAGCGACACGAACGATGACCGCCCGGTCCGTCCGGAAGGGAGCGGACCGACGCCCGACTCGAAGCGTGAAATGTCAATGAAAATTCATACAGAACTTATATTATCCAACCTGCTCTGTTCCTGACTGTCGACCGCACGTATGGAAATCCACAGCTACGATGGGGACGTCGAGAGCGGTCGGTTCATCGACGACGAGTCTGACACACTCTCCGTTAGCGACCGGTCGCTCGTGAGAACGCGTGATGGACACTGTATCAGTGTTTTCTCTCCCGAACCAACGACATATGAGTGATCACACGAACGGATCCGAACGAACGATACGACGCGGACGGACGATGACGGAACCGAGTTTCGAGCACCGGCGGTCGCCGCCTTCCGAGGGGTGTCATCGCCCGTGATCGTCGGCGTTCCGACGGAGACGGATCCGGATGAAACCCGCGTTGCGCTCGTCCCGCCGGTCGCCGCCGATCTGATCGAGGACGGTTTCGACGTGTGCGTCCTCGGGGGGGCCGGCGAATCCGCCGACTGGTCGGACGCGGACTACCGCGAGGTCGGCTGTGAGGTCGTCGACGACCGGAAGACGGTGTTCGAACGCTCGGACATCGTCGCCCGCGTCAACGGACTCGGTGCCACCGACGACGACGATATCGGCCTGTATCGAGAGGGACAGACAGTTATCGGACTGCTCGGTCCCTACGACCTCGACGACGAACTCGAGGCGCTCGCCGACCGGGGAGTCAGCGCGTTCGCGCTGGAGTTGATGCCCCGGATCAGCCGGGCACAGAGCATGGACGCACTCTCCTCGATGTCGAGCATCGGGGGGTACAAATCCGCGATCATCGCGGCCGAGCGGCTGCCGAAGATGTTTCCCCTGCAGATGACCGCCGCGGGGACGGTCCAGCCCGCGGAGGTGTTCGTCATCGGGGCCGGCGTCGCCGGGTTACAGGCCATCGCGACCGCCGAACGGCTCGGCGCGTCGGTCCGGGCATACGACATCCGACTCGAAGTCCGCGAGGAGGTACAGAGCCTCGGCGCGGATTTCGTCGAACTGGATCTCGAAACCGAGGGCTCCGGCGACGAGGAGGGGTACGCCCGCGAGATGGACGAGGAGTTCTACCGCCAACAGCGCAAGGAACTCACCCGGGTCGTCGGCGAGTCGGACGTCGTCATCACGACGGCGGCGATCCCCGGAAAGCCCGCCCCGGAACTCGTAACCGAAGCGATGGTCGACGGGATGGATCCGGGGTCGGTCGTCGTCGATCTCTCGGCGGCGACCGGCGGGAACTGTGAACTCACCGTCCCGGACGAGACGATCGAACACGGCGGGGTCGAGATCTACGGCCCGACGAACCTCCCGGCGACCGTCGCCCACCACGCGAGCCAACTGTACTCCAACAACGTGCGGAACTTCATCCAGAACATGTTCGAAGACGACGGTCGAACGCTCGATCTCGACGACGAAATCGTCGATTCGACGATGCTGACACACGACGGCGACGTGACGTGGACCCATCCGGCCGAACGCGAGGACGACGAGGAATCGGACGGAGACACGGACGACGAGGAGGCGCCCGGGGACAGCGACAGCCAGGAGGTCCAGACCGATGACTGATTTCGTCACCAACGTCACGCTCTTTGTGTTGGCTGCCTTCCTCGGCTACTCGGTCATCACGAAGATCCCGGCGACGCTACACACGCCGTTGATGTCGGGTGCCAACGCCATCACCGGCATCACGCTCGTCGGCGCCGTCGTCGTCGCGGGGTCGGGATCGACGACGTTTGCGACCGTACTCGGGTTCCTGGCGGTCGTCATGGCGACGGTCAACGTCGTCGGCGGGTACATGGTCAGTCACTTTATGTTGGAGGACTTCCAGGGCGGGGGCGGTAACTGATGGTGGAGTTACTCACCGAGTCGACGCTCCGGCTCGTCTACCTGATCGCGGCGATCCTGTTCATCCAGGGGCTCCGGGACATGACACACCCCCGGACCGCCGTCAGGGGGAACTTAATCTCCTCGGCTGGGATGTTCGTCGCCGTCGCCGTTACGCTGCTGTGGTTCGAGATTCTCTCCCCGGGTGTGTTGATCGCCGGGCTGGTCGTCGGGGGGCTCGTCGGGGCCGGCCTCGCAGTGAAAGTCGAGATGACGCAGATGCCCCAACTCGTCGGCGTGTTCAACGGTTTCGGGGGTGGCGCGTCGGCGCTCGTCGCCGGTGCGGAACTCATCGAGTTCCAGACCGAAACCGGCGGTTCGTTCCCGGTCGAGATGGCCGTCGCGGCAGCCGTCTCGGGAATCATCGGCGCGGTCACGCTGTTCGGGAGTATGATCGCCGCGGGAAAACTTCACGGCGTCGTGACGGGTTCCGCAATCCGGTACAGCGGCGACCAGGCCGTCAAGGCCCTGTTTTTCGGTCTCGCCGTGTTTTCGGGGGTGTACCTGGTCGTCCAACCCGACGTTCTGTCGGCACAACTGCAGGGCGAGCTAGTCCCGGCGTACTGGGTGCTTATCGTCGCCGCCTCCGCGCTCGGGGTGATGCTTGTCGTTCCCATCGGCGGGGCTGACATGCCCGTCGTCATCGCGCTTTTGAACTCATACTCGGGGCTCGCCGCGGCCGGGACGGGGTTCGTGTTGAACAACACCGCCCTCATAATCGCAGGGACGCTCGTCGGCGCCGCCGGGATGATCCTCACCGTCATCATGTGCGAATCGATGAACCGGTCGCTCGCGAACGTGTTGTTCGGCGGCTTCGGCGAGGAGGCCACCACCGAGGAAATGGACGACATCTACGAGGGGAACATCACCGAAACCTCCCCCGTCGAACTCGAGATGTTGCTCGACACCGCCGACCGCGTCGTCATCGTCCCCGGGTACGGGATGGCGGTCGCACAGGCCCAACACGCCGTCGCCGAACTTGCACAGTTGCTCGACGACGACGGTATCGAAGTCGAGTTCGGTATCCATCCCGTGGCAGGCCGGATGCCCGGTCACATGAACGTGCTCCTGGCCGAGGCCGACGTTCCGTACGATAAAATGAAAGACCTCGAGGAGATCAACCCGACGTTCTCCCAAACCGACGTCGTCATAGTCACGGGGGCCAACGACGTCGTCAATCCGCGGGCCAACGAAGCGGACGGCAGTCCGATCTCGGGGATGCCGGTGTTGAACGTCGGCGAAGCCGGAACCGTCGTCGTCAACAAACGGAGCCTCAGCCCCGGGTTCTCCGGCATCCCGAACCCGCTTTTCGCACAGGACAACGCGTACATGTTGTTCGGCGACGGGAAAGAAACGATGCAGGAGGTGGTCAACGAGTACAAGGAGTCCTGACCGCCTCCCACCGCTGGCGTTCGACTCGCGACCGCTGTACGGACCGCGCTCGGCTTCCGGCCGTCGGTGGGGCTACCGGACCGATTCGAGGCCGGCTGCCCCGGTTCCGATCGCCTCATCGGCGGCATCGACGTGTCCGAGGAAGCTGACGAACCCGTGGGTCACCGACTCGAAGTGAGCGTGCTCGACGGCGACGCCGTTGTCGGCGAGTGCGTCGGCGTATGCGATCCCCTCGTCCCGAAGGGGGTCGAACCCGGCCGTCACGACCGTCGCCGAGGGCAGCCCAGAGAGATCTTCGACGAGCAGCGGCGCGAGATACCCGTTTCTGGCGTGGATCGGCGAGTCGACATACTGGTCGCTGAACCACTCCATCGTCGTCCGTTCGAGAAAATACCCCTCGGCGTTCTCGGCTCGACTGTCGTAGGTCTCGAACGGCGAGCCACAGACCGGATAGTACAGCAACTGGTGGGCGATCTCCGGGGCCTCGACGCCCGGTGCGGCGTCCCGGAGGAGAAGTGAGACGCCCGCGGCGAGGTTCGCTCCGGCGCTGTCGCCGCCGACCGCGACCGTGCCGTCCCCGCCGAACGCCCCCGGATCGTCGGCGATCGCGTCGACGGCGGCGCGTGCGTCCTCGAGTGGGGCCGGAAACGGGTGTTCGGGGGCGAGCCGGTAGTCGACGGAGACGACCGTCCAGCCGCTCTCGGCCGCCAGCCGCTGACAGACGTTGTCGTGGGTGTCGAGCCCGCCGACGACGAAGCCCCCACCGTGGAGGTACACGAGGATCGGCCGCTCGCCCTCACCGGGGCGATACACCCGGGCGTCGAGGTTCCCGTCGGCTCCCGCGACTGTCGTGTCGTACTGCTCGTAGACGTCGAACGTCGGCGAGAACGCCGCCATCGCCTCGAACGCTTCGCGGGCGGCCTCGACCCCGACGTCCTCGAAGTTCGGCGCGTTGGCGACCATCTCGAGGATCGGCTGCAACTGGGGATGCGGTTCGTCGGCCATGGGTTCACCTCGGGACCCGCCGACTTCACGCTGTTCCCGGGTCGTTTCGGTCCGCCGGCTTAGCCGTCCGCTCGGATGTCGCCGTGTGCCCCGTCTCTCCCGGACTTCGAACGGACCCGACGCCGTCTGGAATCGCCCCCGGCCTCATACCGGAACGGTTCCGCCCCGGACGGTGCCCGACCGACGAACGCCGTCCGGAGAGAGGGTCTAAAGCCGCTCGGTTGAGCCCCCGACGCCGCCCCCGTGGTTCGATCGTTTACTCGATCCGCTCGCCGAAGCCGAACCGCGGTTTGATATCCGTCACCTCGATCTCGACGGTGTCACCGGGCTCCGTGCCGGCGACGAACAGCGTGTATCCCTCGATTTTTGCGATCCCGTCGCCCTCGCGGCCGGTGTCCTCGATCTCTACCTCGAGGCGGTCGCCCTCGCTGACTGGCGCGGTGAGCCGTCCCTTCGCGACCATGTACAGCTCCGAGGAGGAGTCCCGCGAGGCCTTCGGGTGAATCGTCCGGACGTATTCGAACTCCTCGTCGATGTCCGCTCGAAGGTCGTCGGTATCGGGGCCCTCGAACACCTTCGCGACGAAATCGCCGCCGGGGGCGAGCAACTCCAGCGCCGTCTCGAACGCCATCCGGGCGAGATACACCGAGCGAGCGTGATCCAGCGAGTACTCGCCGGTCATGTTCGGGGCCATATCGGAGACGACGACGTCGGCGTCGCCGACCGACTCGACGATCCGCGCCCGGGTGTCCGCCTCCGTCATGTCCCCCCTGATCGTCTCGACGCCGTCGATCGGCTTGATCCGCTGGAGGTCGACGCCGACGACGGTGCCGCCTTCGCCCGCGAGCTCGTTTGCGACCTGCAGCCATCCGCCGGGGGCGGCCCCCAGATCGACGACGGTGTCGCCCTCGCTTATAAGTCCGGCGTCCTCGTCGAGCTGTTTGAGCTTGTAGGCCGCCCGCGATCGGTAGCCCTGCTGTTTGGCCCGGTTGTAGTAGTCGTCCTTTCGTGTCATGGATGCGTCACCGAGCTCCGTGGCATCGTCCCCGTGGAAACTGCCGGTGAGTCTGCGTTCATACGCGACACACGCCGTCGAGGCGGAAATGGACATCGGATAGAGGACGACTCTCAACCGACACCGGGGACGACTCACCCCTCCGCCCGGAACCGAGCGGCGATCCCGTCCGGGTCGACGTGTTCGAGCCCCACATCGGTTTCAGCGACCTCGTAGCCGCCGTCGGTCACCCGTCCTCTCGTGGCTTCGAGCGCCCTCGAGCCGCCAACAGTCACGGATCCGCTCGAGTGCGTCGCTGACCTCGCCCCGCGACGGTACTCCGAAACCGTTGTGATACAGCCCCGCCTCACCCCCTTTTCGAGCGGTGCTCCCGTCCTCGATGGCACGCTCGCGGTCCCCGACACGGAGGGCCGTCCGGTCGACGCGGGCTCCATCGGGTAGCGTCTCCCGTGTCGCGTCCGTTCTCGACGATCGCAGCGCGATTCAACCTGTCGGAATCCGCGGGAACGGTTCACAGACACTCGCGCGCCCGAAACGCCGAAGCGCGGACATCGGTTCGCCGTCGACGGATCGTCGAGGACACACATTTATTAATGCGTTCGCTGACGATCCGAGTATGCCCCCCATCGACGCGGACCGAGAGCAGTGGTCGACGCGGCTTGGCTTCGTTCTCGCGGCGGTCGGCAGCGCCGTCGGCCTCGGAAACATCTGGCGGTTTCCGTTCGTAACGGGTGACGGCGGCGGTGCGGGGTTTCTCCTCGTGTACTTGCTTTTTGTCGCTCTCATCGGTCTGCCAGCGATCCTCATCGAGTTCGTCGTCGGCCGCCGAACCCGGAGGAACCCGGTCGGGGCATTGAAACAGATCGGGACCGGAGCCTGGCGGTACGTCGGCTGGATCTTCGTCGTCACGACGTTCGTCATCATGTCGTACTACAGCGTGATCGCGGGCTGGACGATCAGATACACGATCCTCGGCCTCGGTGGCGGTTACGCTGCCGACCCGGGAGCCGCCGCCGAGCAGTTCGGAGCGTTGGCCCAAGGCGTCGAGGCGATGGCCTTCCATGCGCTGTTTTTGCTCGTCATCGTCGCCATCGTCGGGCTGGGGATTCGCCGGGGGATCGAACTGGCAGTCAAAATCATGGTTCCGGCGATCATCGCCATCGTCGTCGGGCTTGCCCTCTGGGCGGCGACCCTCGACGGCGCAGGCGCGGCTTACGGGTATTATCTCTCCCCGGATTTTGACGAGATCGCCGCGAACTGGACTACGATCCTCCCCCTGGCCGCCGGGCAGGCGTTCTTTACGCTCTCTTTGGGCTTCGGAATCATGATCACCTACGCTTCGTATCTCGACGAGGATCGAAACCTGGCGGAGGACGGCGCCGTCATCATCGGCCTCGATACCGCGATCGCGTTTCTCGTCGGATTGGTCGTGTTCCCGATCCTGTTCACCGCGGGGATCGACCCCGGCGAACCGGGGGTCGGGGCGATATTCATTACGCTGGCGGCGGCGTTCGGCGAGCTCTCGGCCGGCGGACTCGTCGGTGCGGTCTTCTTTGCTACCGTGGCCGTGGCCGCGCTTTCGAGCGCGATCAGTCTGACCGAAGTGGTCGTCGCGTACGCGATCGACGAACACGGAGTCTCCCGATTTCACGCGACGGTGATCGTGTGTAGCGCGCTCTTCGTGTTGGGGCTTGCTCCCGCCTACGACATCGTGTTGCTGGAACTGTACGACGGGCTTGCCGACGGCGTTCTGTTGATTCTCGGCGGCCTCCTCGTCACCGCCTACGTCGCGTGGGGCTGGTCGGACGAAGCCATCGAGGAACTCGGCCAGGGGATCGGACGGCTCGGGTCCCTCGGAACCTACTGGATCTGGCTGGCCCGGATCCCTGTGCTCGTCGTGTTGTTCGTCTCGTTGATTTTTGGTATCGTCGGCTACGCCGAGTTCGTTGACGAAACGTTCATCCCGTGGTTACGGGGCTGATGCCCCGTGAAAGGCGCTCAGAGCGTTTCGAGCGCGTAATAAACCGCTCCGAGGATCGCCCCGAAGACGGCGTGACCGACGCCGCTCATCGGATTGAAATCGGGAACCGGCGGGTCCATCGGTCCCATCGCGCCGACCCACGCCGGCATCACGAACGTCGCGAGGACGAGCCATAGGACGATCCCGTAGACGATCCCCGCACCGACCTGCTTTTGTCCCGAGGACCCGGTGAGGCCGGCGACCCCGACTATCGCCGCGAACACGACACCGAAAATAGCCGAGTGCACCATGTGGATGACCCACCCGGCCGCGCCGGCCGGTCCCTCGATCCCGTACATTACGGGGATTGCCATCTCCATGATGTTGGTCATCATCGCCGTCATCATCGCGCCGAACACGAGCCCACCGGCGAGTCCGCCGGCGACGCCCGCTTTCCAGTTCCCCGGAGTCGAGTCGGCTACCGCCGCGGTCGGGGTCTCCGTTTGCGTTGACATACGGGTACGTATCTCTCCGATCTGCAAATGAGGCTACCCCGGTTGTGACACAGTCTCACACATCCTCCCCATGTTTTTATACTCGACCACCGCTCGAGATCGGCCGCTCCCGGTTCCGTGTAATTCGGATCACACGTTCGCCGCTTCCGAGCGCCGAACCGCGCCCGTGATCAGGTAGACGAACGGCGTATCGAGAACGGCGATGAGCAGTTTGAGGAGATACTGTCCGACCGCAAGCGAGAGGACGACCGCGCCCGGAAGCTGCGGGCCGATGCCGAAAAGCGTCGGAATCGCCCAGAAGGCGACGCCGACGAAGATGACGGTGTCGAGAAACTGGCTCGTTCCCGTCGAGACGACGTTGCGGAGCCACAGATACTCCCCGTCGGTCCGTTCCCTGATCGCGTGGAAGACGACGACGTCGACGTTCTGGCTGACGACGTACGCGAGCAGGCTCCCGGCGACGATGTTCGTCGAGGCCCCGAGTACTAACTCGAAGGCCCCCGGGTCGATGCTTGAGGGGGCCGCCGGGGCGAGGATCGTACTCCACACCAAGGCAAGGATCAGGAAGTTCATCGCGAAGGCGGCGTTGACGAGCACCTGAGCGGCTCGTTTCCCGTACAACTCGGTGTAACAGTCCGAGGCAAGGAAGGTCAGCGCGTACGCGAGCGCCGCCCCCGGAAGGGCCAACTCGGCACCGGTCACGGGGAGGGAAACGGGCAACTCGAACGAGAGCACCTTCGCCGCCGTCAACTGAGCCGTCGCCAACGACGCGACGAACACCGCCGCCAGCACGACCGCTCCGGCCGGCGGGGCCGGACGGTTTCGGGTTGCGGTTGCCTCACTCATCGTTGCCTTCGAGACGGTCGTGGCGCGCGTCGATCTCGTCGAGCAGATCCAGCGTCTTGCGGATCGACGCGCGGACGGCGTCGCTTCGGTTGACGAACTTCCCGTCGTCGCCGACGTGTTCGTCGAGGTCCTCGAGCAGTTCCTGTGGAATCTCGACGCTTATTTTGGGCATACCTGGATCATCTCTCGAGAATACTCATTAATATCCCGGTCCGCCCCGGACGGTGTCGAACCGTTACAACGCGTCCCGAAGCGCCGCGTTCATCGCCCCCACCGGCGCGTCCCGTCCCGTCCAGACCTCGAACGCCTCGACGCCCTGAAACAACAACATCCACGCCCCGTCGACGGTCGTTGCGCCGACCGCCCGCGCCTCCGTCAGCAGTCGGGTGTCGAGCGGCGCGTACACGGCGTCTAAGACCGCCAGATCCGAATGTAGTGCGGCCTTCGGAACCGGCGTTTCCCCGGATTCCATCCCGACGCTCGTGGCGTTGACCAACACCTCGGCGTCGGCGAGCGTCGACCGGAGACCCGACAGACCGCCCGCACTCGCGTCCGGGACCGCCTCGGCCAGCGACTCCGCCCGCGGGACGGTCCGGTTCGCGATGTGGACCTCCATCCCCTCGTCCGCAAGCGCGAACGCCGCCGCCCGCCCTGCGCCGCCCGCGCCGACGACGACCGCCCGTCCCGACAGCGTGACGTCGTGGTGTTCGAACGCCCGAACGACACCCGCGGCGTCGGTGTTGTACCCCCTCGGCTCGTCCTCGAAGGCGACGGTGTTCACCGCGCCGATGCGTCCGGCGAGAGGGTCGGTGTCGACCACCTCCGCGACCGCCTCCTTGAACGGGATCGTTACGTTCAGGCCCGCAACCCCGAGCGCCGCCGCGCCGTCTACGACCCGATCGATCGAGTCCGGTTCGGGTTCGAACGTGACGTATCGAGCGTCCATCCCACACTTCCGGTAGGCCGCCTCGTGCATCGGCGGCGAAACCGAGTGCCCTACCGGATTTCCGATGAGGCCGAACACCTGCATACGCCAGGGACCTCGCGCACGGACAAAAACGTTCCGCGAGTTGTCGGCTCGGTCCCGTCGTCGCGCAAGGTAAACCGTATATTGGGATATAAAATCACTCTGCTCGGCGAGCGTGCCGGATCACACGCCCTTTGTTCGTCGCCCTCCGAGGGCCGGTATGCTTGCAATCGTCGTCTCCCGCGCCGACGAGGCCTCCGAACACATCGGCGAACACCTGCTCGACGTCATAGAGTGGGACGAACACGAAGACGGGACCCGATCGGACGCCGACGGCGGCGGCCGCTACCACCGGGCCGAGGGGATCGAACTCAGAACGTTTGAGGACCTCCATTTGGACCTGGACGGCGTCGCCGCGGCCTTCGATGACCCCGAGATGCTGGTGTTCGCCTCGCGCCACGCCGGGGAGACGGGCGAGTTGCTCACGGCTCACGCGACCGGGAACTTCGGGCCGGCCGAGTACGGCGGCCGCCCGGGATCGCTCGCCCGAGCCGCCCCGAACGCCCTCTCCGCGGTCCGCGAGCGCCTCGAAACCTACGCACCCGGGGGCTACGACGTCGGGATCGAGTGTACGCATCACGGGCCGAGCACCGTCGGGTGCCCGTCGCTTTTCGTCGAGGTCGGGAGTGCGGCGGCCCAGTGGCGCGACCCCGAAGCCGCCCGCGCCGTCGCCCGCGCTATCGTCGACCTCCGCGACGTCGCCGCCCACCGCAAACGGACCGTCGTCGGCTTCGGGTGTGGCCATTACGCCCCGCGCTTCGACCGAATCACGACCGACACCGACTGGGGAGTCGGTCACATCGCCGCCGACTGGGCCCTTGAGGCGATGGGCGACCCGGGCGACGCCCGCGCCGTGATCGCAAAGGCGTTCCAGATGAGCGGAAGCGAGTTCGCCGTGATCGAGGGGACCCGTCCCGAACTCGAGTCGGTTATCGAGGAAATCGGCTTCGAGATCCTCTCGGAGACGTTCCTCCGGGAGACGACGGGCGTTCCGCTCGGACTCGTCGGCCGACTCGAAGCCGAACTCGCCGGCGTCGACGAGGGACTCCGGTTCGGCACCCCGGCAGCGGGGCACGACGGTGAGTTCGTCACGGCGGCACTGCCCGAGGCGCTGCTTGACGAGGCCAACGGAATCGACCGCGATGCGGTGCTCGAAACGCTCGATGAGACGGCGTTCGCCTACGAAACGACGGAGGGAGCGACGCTTGTTTCCGGGTCCGTCGCGCTCGAACCGGGCGGATACGACGCTGTGATCGACGGCCTCGCGGCGATCCTCCGGGCGAAGTACGAAACCGTCGAACGCCGGGAGTCGGAGGTGGTTGCGACGCGGACTGCGTTTGACCCGGAACTCGCCCGTGAGGCCGGCGTCGACCCCGGCCCGGCGTTCGGCCGGCTCTCGGCCGGCGAGGCCGTCGACGTCGACGGCGAACGGATCGATCCGAGCGACGTTCGGACCGCACGCGAGCGACGATTCCCGACCTGACTCCGCGACCGGAGCGGATTTGATATCGCATCATTTAGTTTATGAGACGTTTTGCCCTCACGGCGATGACCCGTCGCGTCGGCATCTGACACGTGTCAGACGCGGGGGAAAGATACTTTATGCGCGTGCGCCACATCGGCGACAATGGACTCGATTATCGAGGACGCTATCGACGAGGCCGAGGACGGGGAGGATCCGGTCAGGGAGTCGGCGTCCGGTCCGGCCGACACCGCATCCGACGTGAAGGGATCCGGCACGATGACCGACGAGGAACTTGCGAGCGTCGTCAAGGACCTCGAAACGAAGATCACGGTCGTCGGCTGCGGTGGGGCCGGCGGCAACACCGTCACCCGGATGTCCGACGCCGGCATCCACGGTGCGAAACTGGTCGCTGCGAACACCGACGCCCAACACCTCGCGACCGAAGTCGAGGCCGACGAGAAGATCCTCATCGGTCGCCAGCGAACCGGCGGCCGGGGTGCGGGCTCCGTCCCGAAGATCGGCGAGGAGGCCGCCCAGGAGAACCTCGAGGACATCAACAACTCCATCGACGACTCGGATATGGTGTTTATCACCGCCGGACTCGGTGGCGGGACCGGCACCGGTTCGGCACCGGTCGTCGCACAGGCCGCCCAAGACCAGGGTGCGCTGACGATCGCCATCGTAACGATCCCCTTCACGGCGGAGGGCGAACGCCGGCGGGCCAACGCCGACGCCGGGTTGGAGCGGCTTCGCGCTGTCGCGGATACGGTCATCGTCATCCCGAACGACCGACTCCTCGATTACGCGCCCAACATGCCGCTACAGGATGCGTTCAAGATCTGCGACCGCGTCCTCATGCGCTCGGTGAAGGGGATGACCGAACTCATCACGAAACCCGGCCTCGTCAACGTCGACTTCGCCGACGTGAAAACGATCATGGAGAACGGCGGCGTCGCCATGATCGGTCTCGGTGAGTCCGATTCCGAAAACAAAGCCCAGGATTCGATCCGCTCGGCGCTCCGGTCGCCGCTTCTCGACGTCGAGTTCGACGGCGCCCAGAGCGCGCTCGTCAACGTCGTCGGCGGTCCGGACATGTCCATCGAGGAAGCCGAGGGCGTCGTCGAGGAGATCTACGACCGGATCGATCCCGACGCTCGCATCATCTGGGGCGCCTCCGTGGATCCGGAGTTCGACGGCAAGATGGAGACGATGATCGTCGTCACCGGCGTCGAAAGCCCACAGATCTACGGCAAAAGCGAGGCCGAACAGGAGCGCGCCGTGACGGCCGAGGGCGACGACATCGATTTCGTCGAGTGACGGTCGCGCCGCCCCTGTCTGTTTCGCGGGCTGAAACGCACGGGACGCGTATCAACAAGTAAAAAACCCCGGAGACGAAACGTATCGACATGAACACCCCCACCGACCTCACGTCGTACATTCGCGTTCTGAAACTCGCGAGCACGCCGACGTGGGACGAGTTCTCGAAGGTCTCGGCCATCGCAGGGTTGGGAATCCTGCTCGTCGGCTTCATCGGATTCGTCATCTTCGCGATCATGACGTTCGTTCCGGGAGGTCCGTGATGTCGATCTACGCCGTCAAGACGACCGCCAGCCAGGAGCGTACCGTCGCCGACATGCTCATCACCCGCGAGGAACCGGGAATCCACGCCGCGCTTGCGCCGGACTCGCTCACGAGTTACGTGATGGTCGAGGCCGATGGGACGGCCGAGATCAGCCGGGCACTCGAGGACATCCCCCACGCCCGCAGCCTCGTCTCCGAGCGTCCCTCACCGTTCAGCGAGGTCGAACACTTCCTCAGCCCGAAACCCGACGTCGAGGGGATCGCCGAAGGTGACATCGTCGAGTTGATCGCCGGGCCGTTCAAAGGCGAGAAGGCACAGGTCCAGCGGATCGACGAGGGCAAAGACCAGGTCACTGTCGAACTGTACGAGGCGACCGTTCCGATTCCAGTAACCGTCCGGGGCGACCAGATCCGCGTACTCGATAGCGAAGAACGCTGACGCCGCCCGTGGCCGCGCTCACGCCTCCGAGGCGGCTTCGCGTTCGCCGTCGAGTCGGCCGACGACGGCCTCGACGTCGGCGACCGCTTCGACCTCCTTCATCGCCGCCTCGCGCAGCCGGATGTCGTCGGTTTCGGCCTCGTAGTTGCGGAGATACTCCGCCCGCGAGTGCTCCGAAAAGGCGTGTCGGATCGCGAAGTACCCGTCCGGGACGGTCGTCCCGCAGACGGCACATCGGTGGCGTTCGTGGCCGGTCGCTTGGTGGACGAGCAGTTCCTCGGCGTCCTCGGTCGCGTAGCCGCAGCCGCCGATCGCACACTCCCACATACGCGGGTCGTCGTCGTCCGTATATAAAACCCTTCGCGAGGAATCGCAACGGATAACGCCCGGGCGGGCGGTAACGCCGATATGGACCGGTTTCGCCTGGATGCGCACGTGAAAGTTCTCGATGGGGGCGTGGTCGAACGGGCGAAAGCGAGGGGGCTTGACGGCCTCGTCTACGCGCCACATTTCACCCGCCTTCCCGATATCCGAGCGCGTGCAAAGCGGTTCGCCGACGAGGATCTGCTGATCGTTCCTGGCCGTGAGGTGTTCACGGGGGATTGGCGGAACCGAAAACACGTCCTGTCGGTCGGGCTCTCCGATCCGGTGCCGGATTTCATCACGCTGGAGGCGGCGCTGGCCGAATTCGATCGCCAGGGTGCGGCCGTCCTCGCGCCGCATCCGGAGTTCGCAACCGTCAGCCTCGAGTCGCACGACCTCCGTGCCCACCGCGATCGGATCCACGGGATCGAGGTGTACAACCCGAAATACCTCCGGACGCACGCCGAACGCGCCCGCGAACTCGCCGCGGAGTTCGACCTTCCGGCGTTCGGCTCCTCGTACGCGCACCTCCGGGGTACTGTCGGCGAGGTCTGGACCGAGTTCGACCGCCGCTTCGAGACGAACGCCGACGTCGTTGCGGCCCTGCGGGACGGCGAGCCGAGGTCGGTGTATCACCACCGTGGCCTCGGACACCGGTTGCGGTGCGTCGCCGAGTTCGGACATCTATCCTACGAGAACACCTGGGGAAAACTGGACCGGCTCTTCCTGTCGGGAACCGAGCCGACGCATCCGGGCCACATCGCCTACGAGGGTCGCTTCGACGACGTGAGCGTCTACGGTCCCGAGACGATCGGCTAGAGCGGAAGCCCGGCGGCGAGAGCATCGACATCGACGTACGTCGGGAGTACGTGGACGACGGCGGCCGCCGCGGCGAGTTCGACCGCGGTGACGACGACGGTGACGACGTTCGCGAACCGACTCGACGTCGTCACGCCCGAGGGGAAACCGTACTCCTGTCCCGAGAGCGGATAAAACAGCGCGATCCCGCGGCGGCTCCCGAGGTAGTCGAGGACGTAATGCGTCAGTATTCCGATCCAGACGTAGCTGAGGTTTTCGAACACGAGCGGGAACGCGACGAACAGCCCGAGAACCGGGAGGTTATGAAGCGTTTTGCGGTGTTTGCCGAAGGCGGTGTCGACGTCCGGGAACAGCGCGCCGAGCGTGACAGGGATCGTCACGGCGACGACGGTCCGGAGCGTTTCGGTCGTCCCGGACGGCTCGAGGATGAACCCCAGACCGATGCCCAACAGCGCGGCGTTGAGAACGTGGCCCTCCTTGTTCATACCGGGCGGACGCCCGCCGGAGCAAAAGGGCGTTCGTTCGCGCGACGGCGCGGCGACTCGTCCCCCTACGCCGCCTCGACGGCCGAGCGGAGATCCGAGAGCGCCCGTTCCGCGATCTTCCGTTTGATTTCGGCCCGGTCGCCGTCGAAGACGTAGCGCTCGACGCGACACCACGTCTCGCCGCGCCCCCACTCGCCGGCGTGCGCGACGGCGATGTAGACGGTCCCGACGGGCTTCCCCTCGGAGCCGCCGCTCGGCCCCGCGATCCCGGTGGTCGCGAGCCCCCACGCGACGCCCGACACGTCGCGGACCGCCCGTGCCATCGCACGCGCGACGGGTTCGCTGACCGCCCCCGCCGAATCGAGATGCTCCCGTGGCACGCCGAGGGCGAGTTTCGCGTCGTAGCTGTAGGTGACGACCGACCGATCGAAGTAGTCGCTCGATCCGGGGATGTCGGTCAGAAGCGATCCGACGAGGCCGCCGGTACAGGACTCGGCCGCCGCGACGAACTCCGCCCGCTCGCGGAGCGACTCGCCGACGGCTTCCTCGATACGCATACCGGTGGTGAGGGCCGCCCGGGACTTGAAACCGGCCCCTCGACCGGGCGGCTCGGCAGGATCGCCCAAAGGCCAATGACTGATATACGAGCGCGAAAAGATGGACGTATGACAGACCGGACGGCGGCGGTGACGCGGGCGACGGCGGAGACGGACATCGAGGTGACGATCGACCTCGACGGCGACGGCGACAGCACCGTCGGGACGGGCGTCGGCTTCTTCGATCACATGCTCGATTCGTTCGCGAAACACGGCCTCTTCGATCTCACCGTCCGGTGTGACGGGGATCTCGACATCGACGACCACCACACCGTCGAGGACGTCGCGATCGCGCTCGGGACGGCCTTCGAGGAGGCCCTCGGCGACAAACGGGGGATCGTCAGATACGCCGACAGACGGGTCCCGCTCGACGAGGCAGTCGCCGGCGTCGTCGTCGACGTGTCGGGACGTCCTCGGTTTTACTTCGAGGGCGCGTTCTCACAGCCGACCGTCGGGGCGTTCACCAGCGATATGGCGAGACACTTCGCCGAATCGTTCGCCCTGAACGCTGGCGTAACGCTGCACGCCGCCGTCGAGGGTGAGAACGCCCACCACGAGACCGAGGCGCTTTTCAAGTCGTTGGCGCGGGCGCTCGACGACGCGACACGGATCGACGAGCGCCGAAGTGACACGCCGAGCACGAAAGGAACGCTCTGATCGGTGCCGCGGCCACGAGCCGTTCGTCCTACTCGGCGCGTTCGCGTCCCTCGATGCCGCGGTAGACGGCCATCGCGATGAAGTACACGGAGATGAAACCGAAGAAGCCGAGACCGAGCGTGAGCACCGTCCCGGTCGTGAGATCGATCCCCGTCCGGCCGACGACGGCCGCGATCGCGATCACGAAGACGACTGCGGCGAACACCCCCGAAACGACGTAGATTCGGGTATCACTCTCCGACAGTGTCATACGTTCGCCCCGTTCGGCCCGAACAAAAACACGTCGATGCCGGGGGTACGAGCGCTACTCGACGACGAACTCGATCGCCGCGCCCTGTCCAAACCCGACGCACTCGGTGGCGAGGCCGCGTTCGTCGCCGCGTTTATGCATCTCGTGGATCAGCGTCACCGGCAGGCGGGCGCCCGTCGCCCCCAAGGGATGGCCGATGGCGATCGCCCCGCCGTTGACGTTGTAGCTGTCGGGATCGAAGCCGAGCTCGTCCCGGCAGTAGAGACACTGCGAGGCGAACGCCTCGTTTAGTTCGACCAGATCGTAATCGTCGGCGGTCGTCCCCGACCGCTCGAACAGCTCCCGGCAGGCGGGGACCGGCCCGATTCCCATGACCTCGGGTTCGACCCCGGCGACGGCATTGTTGCCGATCTCGGCGAGTTCCTCGAGGCCGTGTTCCTCGGCGAACGCCCGCGAAGTGACGAGAAGCGCTGCGGCCCCGTCGGTCATCTGAGAGGCGTTGCCCGGAGTGACGCTCCCCTCGGATTTGAACACGGTCGGCAGTTCCGCGAGCTTTTCGGCGGTCGTGCCGGGGCGGAGCCCCTCGTCTTCCGTGACCGTGATCTCCTCGCCGTCGTCGTGGCCGACGATCGGGACGATCTCGTCGTCGAAGCGACCCTCCTCGGTCGCGGCGACGGCGCGCTGTTGGGACGTCGCGGCGTACTCGTCTTGGGCCTCCCGCGTCATGTCGTAGCGCTCGGCGACTTCCTCGGCGGTCATGCCCATCTGGAGGGCGGCGACGTTGTGGTGGTCGTTGAGCCCCGGATGGATCTCGTTGTTCGCGCCCATCGGCACCATCGACATGGATTCGACGCCGCCGGCGATGATGCAGTCGCGCTGGCCGGCCGCGATCGCGTCGGCGGCGTTGATGACGGCCTCGGCGGAGGACGCACACCAGCGGTTGATCGTCGTCGCGGGCGTGTCCTCACCCAACGCCGACATCAGCGCGATGACGCGGGCCATGTTGTTGCCCTGTTTGCTCCGCTGCTGTGCACAGCCCCACTTGAGGTCGTCGACGTCCTCACCGCTCAGGCCGGTCTCATCGAGGATCCGATCGATCAGCGGGATCGAGAGATCCTCCGGACGGACGTCGGCGAAGACGCCGCCATCCTTTCCGAACGGGGTTCGGTACGCTTTGACGACGACCGGGGTGGTGTCACTCATACACACCCATTGTCGGCCCACCACGTTAAACCCCTTTCTCAAACTGCCGTTGTGTGTAAAGTATTTATTCGAAACAATGAGATTCTGTTAACCCCTCCGCGGAGATCCGCTTCCGACCCCTCAGGCCAAAAAGACGTGTCGCGGCCGATCGGCGAGAATCTCACGGCCCCACTGGACCGTCTCGCGGAACGCGTCGGACCGGAAGAACTCCATCGCGGCCTCGCGGCTTCGCCACTGGCTCGAGATGAACATGTCGTTCTCGTCCGTGACGTTCGTCATGAGATCGGTCTCGATGTGGCCGTCCATCCCTTCGAGCAACTCGCCCGTCTCCTCGAACGTCCCGACGAAGTCCTCGCGGTGCTCCGGTTTGACGGTGTAAAACATCCCCATCGTTCCGAACCCGTCCTCCTCGTCGGCACCGGCGCGGGCGACGATACCGGGGAGTTCCGAGAGAAAGCCCGACGCGGTGTCGGCGGCCGTCTCCGTCTCCCAGATCGAGACGATCGCGGCACGGTCGCCGCCGTGTTCGTTCCCGTAGACGGCGGATTTGACGTGAGTGTCGTAGTGGTCGAACCGATCGCTAAGCGAGGAGAGCTCCTCCTGTAGCGCCCGGGCGTCGGCCTCGGAGTACAGCACCAACGCGTGGACGTCCTCGCCGTGCGGCGTGCCGCCGTAGATGTCGAGATCCTCGAGTTCGTCGCGGATGTCGTTGTCCGACCCGGTGTCGTGGGCGTCGGAGTCGGCTTCCGGCTCCCCAGTGCTCCCGCTTGCAAGCGGGGCGCCGACCCCGGAACTGACGCCGTCGAGATCCGCGAGGAATCCCGAGGCGGTGTTCGCCGCGCGCTCGTTCCGCCACAGCGAGACGACCGCCGTCTCACCTGAATCCGCACGGACGGCGGTCATGACGTGGGTGTCGTAGTGATCGAAGTTCCCCCGCAACCCCTCGACATCGCCGGCGAGATCCTCCGCGTCGGTCTCCGCGGTGAACAACAGCCCGTACCCTGCGTCGGCGTACGTTCCGAGGTCGACGCCGAAGCGCGAAACCCGCCCCTCGAACGTCCCGGCGTCGATTTCCTCGTGGTCGGGACCCGAGTCCGGCCGGCCCGAGGAGCCGTCGGTCGCGTCGTCGTCGCCCTCGTCCGTCCCGCTCCCGCGTTCGTCCGCGTTTTTCGCGTCGGGTTCGTCCGTCCCGTCGGCTTTTTCCCCATCGGCCGGGACCGCGTCGCCGGCCAACAGCGCCGGGAGCTCCTCGGGCGGGAACTGCCGACCCACGTAGAAGGGGCCGAACTCCGCGTACTTCGAAGAAGAGGGGTCGAAACGCATCTCGTACAGCAGGTGCTTGATCTCCGTCGGGTCGTCTGCGAAAAGCGTTACGCCCCACTCGTAGTCGTCGAACCCGACGCTGCCGGTGATGATCTGGTTGACCTTCCCGGCGTACTCGCGGCCGATCTCGCCGTGGGCGGACATGTGCTCTTTGCGCTCGTCGAAGGGGAGATCATACCAGTTGTACTCCGGATCGCGGCGTTTGTCCATCGGATAAAAACAGACGTGCTCGGCGTCCGGGATCGTCGGGTAGATCCGCTGTTGCATGTAGTTTCGCATCCCCGCGTCCTCGATGTCACCGATCCCGTCGACCAGCTCCTCGTGCATGTAGCCCGAGACCTCGGTCACGGAGACGTAGGAACTCGATCGCTCGGTGAAATCGGCGAACGCCGTCGATTCGAACCGGCGCTCGGCCCGATCGAGCGCCTCGAGCGTCGGGCGGAGATGGAGGATCATGAGGTCGGCTTTGTGACCGACGACGGAGAAGACGGCCGATCCGCCCTCCTCGGCGTCCTCGAGGTCGACGTGGGATCGGAGATGCTTGACTCCCTCCTCGAGGGCCCGTTCGCGCTCGCGCTCGGTTCCAGCCCGCCATCCGTCCCAGTCGATCCGGCGGAGGTCGTGTAACGCGTACCATCCTTCCTCGGTGCCCGGCGGCTTTCGCTGCTCCATACGCCCGCTTTCGTTCGCGTGTGTAATGTGGGTTTTGAGTCGTCGGATTCTCCCGCACGGTGGACGCGAGCATCGTCGCTCCGGAGAGGTGGGGCAGGGTCGCTTCGGATCGAGTGTCCCGCGCCCGCGACGCTCGTGGGGATGCGGGTGGCCGACCCCTCGCCACCCGGTTTATATACGAGCACGCTGTCGCCACTCACGCGGTTTCGGATACTATCCAAAAAATACAGTTTGAAATAATCCGTTAGAAATACCAGTGAAACGTCTAAAAGAACGTGAGTGTCTCGTTAACGGACTGGTAACCTGCCGCGAAGACGGCGAACGATCACGAATCGACGCGAAGGCTCTGCTGTTTATATAGGGGTGGCAATCCATGACCCGGACGAGGAGACCACTGATGTCGAGCGCAACCCCGTCCCACCCCGCCCCTCCCGTGAGCGACGAGCGGAGCACCGATACCGCCTGGCTTGACCGCGCCGCCGCCGGTGTTCGCGCGACCGCCTTCTGGTCCGCAACAGCGCTTCCGCTTGTTATTTTCGCCGGGCTCGCCGTCGGATCGGCGGGCGAGTACCCGCTCGCCCTCGCGGCCGTTCTGGCGCTGAACGTCGTCTGTGCGGTCGTCGGACACGGCCACTCGCCGAACCGATAACCGACGACTGCCGCCGGCCCGAACGCGGTGGTGACGTTCCAACTCCCAACGCCGAGCGGTTCGTCGGCTCCCTCCGGGTCAGGTTCGAGCGAACCGACGGTGACCTCTCCGCCATCGGTGACCGACTCGCCGACGGCTTCGGCCGCTCGCTTGGCGAACCCGAACGGTTGTTTCGGGGGCACGGCTCCGTACCTGACGGTACGGCGTTTCGACCGCCCCTCCGAGACGTCGCGTCAGACGCGTTTCACCCGAGAAGCCATGGGACGAACAACAGTCCGAGCAGACTCAGGATCATCGTGATGCTTATGAGGGTCGTGATCGTCCCCACGGCGACCGAACTGGTCTCGCCCGGGAGCCGCGCCACCGTCGCTTCGACGCAGGACCTGAGGATGTGACCTCCATCGAGCGGGTACGACGGGATGCAGTTGAATATCCCGAGGTTGATGTTGACCCATCCGGTCCAAAACAGGAGGTTCACGGCCGCGAAGACGGCTCCGGCGCCGAGCGGCCCCGATACCGAATAGAAGTTCGTTATCTCGCCGTTGAACCCCGCGAAGTTGTACCCGACGTTCGGATCGACAATGTTCATAAACGGCAACACGAGCGCGGCGAACGTCCGGCTCACGAACGTCGTTACGGGATCGTCGCCCATCCCGGTGCCGCCCAACATCGCGTGGTATCTGTCCGCCGGATACGGATCGATACCGAAGTCATCGACGACGACGCCGCTCGTCCCCGCCTGAATGCCGCCGACGCCGAGGAAGCCGTGGTTTTCGCTGGGGTGTTCCTCGAGGGTCACCTCGTAGACGTTCCGCTCGCCGCCCCAGGGGCCGTCGTCGCCGTGGTACGCGACGACTTCGAGGGTCTCTCCCGGTTCGGTCCCGGCGAGAACCGCCGAGAGGTCGTCGTGATCGACGAGCGCCTCGCCGCCGATGCTGTGGATGACGAGCGGAGTATCGGGCGCGCCCGCCTGGCCGAGCGGTTGGTCGTCCGGGACCGTGCTGACGAACGTGCCGACCGGGAAGCGGACGGTGTCGTCCCCGTCTGCGAGTTCCAACTCGACGACTTCGGCCCCCGAAACGGCCGCTTCAAACTCGGATTCGGTGAACACGGCCTCCCCGTCGACCCGTTCGATCTCGGCCCCGGTCCCCACCGGTCCGTCGACGACGGCGCGCGTGACGGTGAGGCTTCGCTCGACGGTCACGGGGCCTCCCTCCGCTCTGTCGACGGTGACCTCGCGGTCGGCCTCGGCGAGGGCGGCGTTGAACGACGCCTCGTCGTCGACCGACTCGCCGTCGACGCCGACCAACACGTCGCCGCGATCGATTCCGGCGTCGTCGGCCGCCGAACCCGGCAACGCACCACCGACCGCGACGCCGGGAACGACGGCGATGAGGCTCGCGACGATCCCGAAAAGCAAGGCAAAACAGATCGCAGTCACGAGGAAGTTGTTCGTCACGCCCGCGGCGAACATCCGGGTTTTGCCGCCCCGGTCGACCGCCCGCTGGCTCTCCTCGTCCGGCTGGACGAACGCACCCATCGGAATGAACGCGAGCAACGCGACGCCCATCGACTCGATCTCGATGTCCTCGACGCGACACAACAGTCCGTGGCCCCCTTCGTGGACGACCAACCCGACGAGGAGGCCGACGACGATATCTATCGCGGCCTCCCACGGCAGGAACTGGTTGACCCCCGGAATGACGAGTGCATCCTGGGGCCGGACGAAGCCGGTCGCCTGCGGCTGTGAGAACGCGCTGATCGCCGAAAAGAGCACGGCGAAAAACGAGCCGACCATGATGACGAGGGCGATGCCGACCCCGAAATTCCCCCACGCCCGCCAGAGCCGTTTCGGCGTCGCGAGCCACTCCAGAAACGCCCGCCCTCGTTTCGTGTGAATCGTCAAAATCGGCCCGGACACGTTGAACGACGACGGCAACGACCCACGGGATTTGAGCGCCATCGCGGCGGCCGTATAGAGGAGAATCCCGACGAGAATCCAAAGCAGCGCACTCATTGTATATATGTAGGGTACCAGGTACTGAAAAGTCGTTCCGTCGGGGCGGATCGTTCCGCCGGTTTCGCGATCATCGCTCCGTTCACCCTCCTCGCCGGAGGCGGCGGACGACGAACGCCTCGTCCATCGCCGCGAGAAACGGCCCGAGGCGGGGCCCCTCCGACTCCTCGAGGAACAGCCGGTAGCCGGCGGTGAAAAAGTCCCCGACGGGAACGTCGTTCCGACGGGCTGTCTCGTAGATTTCCTCCTGAAGGGCCTCCGAATCGGGGGACTCGGACTCGATGAACGCCGCGAGGTCGTCGAGCGCCGCCGCGGTGTCTTCGTCGAACTCGACGTCCGGACGCGTCTCCGCGAGGCGGTAGTTGAACTCGTTGTCGGCCCGGACGGCCCACGCTCGCGCCTTCTCGACCCGTTCGAGCGCCGCGTCTATCGCGTCGTCGTCGGCGTCCTCCGGGATGTGCCCGGATCGCTGTGCCATCGTGACGCGCAACTCGCGGTCGTCGGTCATCCCGAGGACGGCGGCGAACGTGTAGGGAATCCGGATCGGTCGCGAGGCGGCAGCGGATGCGGCCATCGGATACGCGCGCTCGGCGAGTTCACGCCCGTCGGCGTCGCCGTCGCCGAAGTAGGCGCGCTCGAAGCGGTCGAACTCGTCGACGAGACGGTCGAGCCGTTCGACGTCGAAGTCCCGTTGCTTCTTCGGGTTCTTGGTGAAAAAGTACCGGAGTACCTCGACTTCGAGGAGCTCGAGGACCTCGTCGATCGTAATGAGGTTGCCGGCCGAAGAGGAGAGCGCGTCGCCGTTGAGCGTGAACCACTCGTACACCATCGGCACGGGCGGTTCGAAGCCGAACACGTCACGCGCGATTGCTTCGCCGGAGGGCCACGAGCCCTCGGCGTGGTCCTTTCCGAACGGCTCGAAGTCGACCCCGAGCGTCAGCCACTGGGCCGGCCACTCGAAGCGCCACGGGAGTTTTCCCTCCCGGAACGTCGCCGTCCCTTCGTGGCCACAGCCCTCGATAACGTCGTCGCCGGCCTCGACGTCCGCACACACGTAGTCGACGGTTTCGGCCTCGAGGTCGACCCCGGTTATCCGTTCCGTGAGGTGGCCACACGCTCCACACTGCGCAAAGAAGGGGACGTACTCGTCGTCGACTTTGTTCTGGAACTGCGAGAGCGCTTCACGCGCCGTGTCGCGGTTCGTGAGGACGCGTTCGACCGCGTCGTCGAAGCGGCCCGATTCGTAGAGGTCGGTGTTCGAGACGATCTCGATGGGCACGTCGACGGCCGCGGCCGATCGCCGCAACAACTCGGTGAAGTGTGCACCGTAGGAGTCACAACAGCCGAACGGGTCCGGGATGTCCGTGTACGGCTTGCCGAGGTTTCGGCCGAGCGCTCCCGCGTCGACGTCACCCAACCCGACGACGTTCCACTCGAGGTCGGCGAGCTTTCGGGGGAGCGTCCGGAGGCGATCCCTGTCGTCGGTCGTAAACACCTGTCTGACCTCGTAGCCGCGCTCTCTGAGCGCTTCGGCGACGAAGTAGCCTCGCATAATCTCGTTGAAATGGCCGAGATGTGGGACGCCCGAGGGTGAGACGCCGCCCTTGACGACGATCGGCTCCGCCGAACCGTCTTCGGGGCCGCCCGCCGAGGCGATCCGTGACTCGACCTCGTCCGCGACCGAGTCGGCCCAGAAGGCGCGGCGTTCGCCCGATTCGATTTCGTAGGGCTCACTCATCCGGCAGGACCTCCGTTCCGTCGGCATCGCCCGCGACCGCGGCCGCGATCCGTGCGGGCTTGGAGCCGTCCAACACGACGGCCCGGAGCCCCGATCGCTCGATGATCTTCGCGGCGAGGAGATCGACGGGCGCGTTCGATCCGGCGGCGGTCTCGATCGAGGAAATAACGTCGACGAGCTTGCCGGCGCTCAGTCGGTCGTACCGCTCGGCGTTTGCGTTCTCCTCGGGGTCGGCGGAGAACACGCCGGGGACGCTCGTGGCGTAGACGAGTAGGTCCGCGCCGGCCATCTCGGCCAACAGCGCCGCGACGGCGTCGGTCGTGTGTCCCGGAATCGTCCCGCCCATCACGGCGACCTCACCGCGACGGAGCGAGGCGCGAGCCTCCCCGTGGGACTCTGCCGGTTCGGGCGTCGCGGGGTGTTCGAGCGCGGCGATCAGAAGACGGGCGTTCAGCCGTGTTACGTCGATCCCGAGGGCATCGAGGTCGTACTCGCTCGCGCCGAGGCTCCGGGCGGTCCGAATGTAGCGGCGCGCGACCCCGCCCCCGCCCACGACGGCTGCGACCTCGTGGCCGTCATCGACCAGCCCGTCGATCACGTCAGCGTGGGCGTCGACGCGGTCGGGGTCGAGATCGGGAGCGAGGACGCTCCCGCCGATAGAAACGATAACTCTCATTGCCGTACGGTTACCCTGTTTTACTCTTAAGGGTTGTCAACCTCCGACACCTACAAGCCCACGGGCGCGAACGAACGGACATGTACATTGTTTCGGTGTGTGGATCGGACGCCGAGCCGGCGGTCGCCAGACTCTCGAAGGCGGTCGACGGTCGGGTCGGAATCGTACGGCTCGAAACCGCCGCGGACGGCGGTCGGACGCTTGCCCGCGCGGCGACCGAGTACGTCGTCGACGGCGGGTGGCGCGCGAGCGGCGAGGAACTCTCCGTCAGCGGCGCAGTCGACAGACTGGCTCCCGACCACGACTACGGGTTCGTCCTCGGCGCGCCCGAGGCGCGACTGCCCACGGCCGTCGTCGGCGGGACGACCGCGACCGTCGAGGACGCGCTCGTTTCGGTCGACGGCGTCGATTCCCTCGATACCGAGGCAACCGTCGACGCGATCGAGGACACCGAACCGTACGAGACCCTCGAGTCGCTTGTTGCGGCGGTAAAACGCTCCGAGAAAGCGCCGTACTCGGGGGCGATCGCGACGTTCACGGGCCGCGTTCGAGCGAAGGACGGCGAGGACGACGATCGGACGCAGTATCTGGAGTTCGAGAAGTACGAGGGGGTCGCCGAACGCCGAATGGAGTCCATCGAGACGGAACTCGAGGAGCGCGAGGGAATCCTCGACGTTCGGCTCCACCACCGGACCGGCCGGATCCCCGACGGGGAGGACATCGTCTTCGTCGTCGTCCTCGCGGGCCACCGCGAGGAGGCGTTTCGAACGGTCCGCGACGGAATCAACCGACTCAAGGACGAAGTGCCCCTATTTAAAAAAGAAGTAACCGGCGAGGAGACGTTTTGGGTCCACCAACGCGAGTGAGGCGGGTTTCGACCCACGTCCCGTCGGGTCCGATCGTCGCCCGAACCGTCTTCAAGCGGCCGATTTTGCTCCATAATGAATTTGTTCCAATAAATCCAACGTGATATTTATGCCTATAATTCGTAGCAAAATTAATGAAACAAAACGTCAAAAAAGATAATAAAACGTCCGAAGCGATTTGAAAAGAGGGTAAAAAGTTCGACTACTCACGATTTGTTCCGAATCGAGCCGAAGGCATCCGAAGCTTCGCCCCTTTATATACTGATTCGGGAAGTAGGAAGGAATGAGGTGTCAGATATGAGCGCCACGACGGAACCCTCGACGGAGAGCAAAGAACGACGACTTCGCCGGTATCTCAGCCAGCGCGCCGAGGACGGCGAAGTGTACATAAAGAGCAAGTTCATCGCCGACGACGTGGAGCTCTCGCCGAAGGAGATCGGCGCCCTCATGGTGAAACTCCGGGACTCCGCCACGGATCTCGAGATCGAGAAGTGGTCGTACACCTCCGCGACCACCTGGCGGGTCACGCACGGATAGCTCGCGGCGGCCCCCGAGACACACGAACGCCTGACACCGGTCCGCCCGACCGGTCCCCACCACTTATAAACCTCCTACTGCCGGCAGCGTCGGTTGCTGGCAAGGGATTTATTTCCGACAGACGCCTCTGCTCGGACGATGGAACCCTCCAGTCGGCCGTCGGATCACGCCGGGCCGCCGCCCGAATCGTTGCGCCCGGCGTTCCTGACGACCGACATCGATGTCAAAGAGGACGGTCGAGTCATCTACTACGGTCAGCCCCGGACTGACACCCGGCGGCTCGAACAGCAGGTGTGGCCGCTGTTTCGCGACCACGGCTACGAGGTCCGTCTGGACACAGTCACCGACAGCGAAGCCGACCCGATCACCGGCGTCGAGGTCGGCGAACGGCGGCGTGCGCTCGTCGCCGAACCCCACCGGATCGGGGTCGACGGGGTCCCGTGGACGAATCTCGTGATGCTCGTCGCGACCGTGCTCACGACGCTTTATGCCGGGACGATCTGGTACTACCAGCCCGTCGAGGGCCCGCTCGATCTCCTCGCCGGCTGGCCCTTCGCCGTCGCGGTGCTCGGCGTGCTCGCGGTCCACGAACTGGGCCACTACGCGCTCTCGCGGTACCATGGGGTTCAGGCGAGTCTCCCCTACTTCATCCCCGTCCCCAGCTTCATCGGGACGTTCGGCGCGGTGATCTCGATGCGGGGGCGCATCCCGAACCGGAAGGCGCTGTTCGACATCGGCGTTTCGGGGCCGCTCGCCGGCCTCGTCGCCGCGGTCTGTGTCGCGGTGATCGGCCTCCATCTGGATCCGATCCGGGTCCCGGAGTACGTCCTCGAAAGCGACGCCTCGATCCAACTGGAACTCGGCTACCCGCCCCTACTCGAGTTTCTCGCGTGGGCGACGGGCGGTCAACTGACGTATGAGGACCCACGCCTCGTCGCCAATCCGGTCATCTTCGGGGCGTGGGTCGGGCTGTTCGTGACGTTTCTCAACCTCATCCCCGTCGGCCAACTCGACGGGGGCCACGTCATCCGGTCGATGGTCGGCGAGCGGGCCGAGACGATCGCCTCGCTCGTTCCCGGCGTGCTGTTCGGGCTGGCGGCGTATCTGGCCTTCTTTACCGACGTGAGCTACAACGCACCGGTGCTGTGGGGGTTTTGGGGGCTCATCGCGCTGCTTTTGGCGTACGTCGGCCTCGTCACGCCGGTGTTCGACGAGCCGCTGGATCCGGCCCGAATGGCGCTCGGCGTCGTGACCTTCGCCCTCGGAATCCTCTGTTTCACGCCGGTCCCCATCGAACTCATCGGCGCGTGATCACTCGGATCCGTGGGTGAACCCCCGGTCGGGGAGGGCCGTACCGTCCATCCGAACACCGCCGTCGGTGACGGTGCCGATCCGGGTAATCCCGACCGGACTCGCCTCGACCGCATCGGCGAGACCGTCCTCCGGGACCGTCCAAACGAGTTCGAAGTCCTCGCCGAAGTGGACCCCCATCTCGCGTTGCTCGTCGGCCGAGTCGGCGACGGCCTCGACGGCCGGATCGACCGGCACGTCGGCGTAGGAGACGGCGAACCCGCAGTCGCTCGCTTCCGCGAGCTGATGTAGCGACCGTGCCAACCCGTCGCTCGAATCCATCATCGCGTTCGCGTACGGCGCAAGCGCCCGGCCGGCGGCGACCCGGGGCTCGAACCGGAAGAGCTCGTTTCCGCGCTCGGCCCGCCCGTCTTCGAAGTGCCGAAGGGCGGCCCCGCTCCGGCCGAACGTCCCCGTCACGCAGACGGCGTCACCGGGCGTCGCCCCGGAGCGATACACCGGATCGTCGCTCCGTCCGAGCGCGGTCGTCGAGACGGTGAACTCGTCGTGGCTATCGAGGTCACCGCCGACGTACTCGGCGTCGACGGCGTCACAGACGTCGAGACACCCCGAGAGAAACGCCTCGAGGTCGGCCGTCTCGAACGACGGCGCGCCGTACACCGCAAGCGCCGCAGTCGCGTCGGCGCCCATCGCCGCCACGTCCGACAGCGACGCGCCGACGGCCCGCCACCCGGCGGTGTATCGGGTCGTTCCCTCCGGAAAGTCGCTCCGCTGGTGGAGCATATCGGTGGTCGCGGCGAGGTCGCCGACCATAGCGCAGTCGTCGCCGGCCGCGGGAACCGATTTCCCCACGAGCGACAGCGCTGTCCGTTCGTCCATGCGAACGGATCGTCGGCCGGACGCAAATCCCCATCGGTGCCGACGCGGGAGTCCGGGACCTCGCCACGCGAGGAACCGAATATCAACAGCGTTAAACGCGCCCGACGGGAACCGAAAGCCAATGACGACGTTCTACGACGTACCCGCCGAAAACCTCATCGAGGCGGTCGCCGAGAAGCTCGAATCCGACCTCGAGGAGCCCGAGTGGCTCGCGTACACGAAAACCGGAACCGGTCGCGAACTCCCGCCGGAACAGGACGACTTCTGGAGCCGCCGTGCGGCCAGCCTGCTCCGGAAAGTCGCGGTCGACGGCCCGGTCGGCGTCGAGCGGCTCAGAAACGCCTACGGCGATTCCGCGAACGGCACGACGCGCTACCGCGTACGCCCGAGCCACAAACAGAAAGGCTCCGGCAACGTCGTCCGGACCGCGCTCCAGCAACTCGAGGACGCGGGCTACGTCGATACCTCCGAAAAGCGGGGTCGAACCGTCAGCGGCGAGGGTCGAGCGCTCCTCGACGACACGGCGGCCGAACTCATCGAGGAACTCGACCGACCGGAACTCGAACGCTACGCCTGATCCCGTCGTCCGTCGGCGCCGCTCGCATTCGGTCGTCCTCCGTTGTGACACGCCGTCGCCCGCGCGCCCCCACCGCCCCGACACCACAAGCGTTCTAACCGCACAGTGACACACTCAGGGCGATGACTCTCCGCGATCGGACCGTCGGGGCCGTCGCCGGTCTGACGCTTCTGTCCCTCGCGTTGCGCCTGATCGATCTCGGGGGTCGAACCGCACACTGGGACGAGGGCCGGGTCGCCTACTGGATCCTCGAGTACGGGGCGACCGGGACGCTGTTTTACCGCCCGATCATCCACGGGCCGCTGTTGAAACTCCTCAACGCGCCGCTTTTCGATGTGCTCGGCGCGACCGACCTCGCGATGCGGCTGGTGCCGGCGCTCGTCGGCGGGCTGTTACCGCTCGTCGCGCTCGCGTTCCGGCACCGCCTGCGCGACGCCGCCGTCGTCGCCCTCGCCGCCCTGCTCGCGTTTGACCCCGTGCTCCTGTACTACTCGCGGTTCATGCGCAACGACATCCTGACCGCCGCCTTCTGTTTCGTCGCCTTCGCCGCCGCCGTCCGGGCGATCGACTTCGACGACGGCCGGTATCTCCCGGTCGCCGCCCTCGCGTTGGCGCTCGGGTTCGGGGCCAAGGAGAACGCCGTGGCGTACGTGTTCGCCTTCGTCGGCGCGGCGGGGTTGTTGGCGGGGCATCGGCTCGCTCTCGCACGCTATGAGGGCCGCTCGCCGCTGGCGGCGTCGAAACGGCTGCTCCAGTGGGGGTACACCGGAACACGCCGCCATACCCGGGCCCTCGCCGGAAGCGTCGCCGCGTTCGTCGCCGCGATCGTGTGGATATACGCGCCACGGGGGATCGTCCCTTCCGAGGGGACGTACTACAGCTCCTGTGGCGGCTACGATCCGATCGTCGGCATCGAGGCAGCTCCGACACTCGGTGAGGCGCTCGCGAATCCGCTTTTTTTGCCGCGTCTCACGTACTTCACCGTCGGCTCGACGGCCGAACTGTACGCCTGCCAGTGGATCACGCCCCGAACCGACGACCCGAACCCCTACGTCGAGTTCTTCGTGAACATGGCTGCGATAACCGGGGAAGCATCCGCGGCGCTCGTGGGCCTCGCCGTCGTCGGCTTCGGGCTCACGCTGTATCGCCCCGGCCTCCCCGATGACCTGGTCTCGTTCTCGTTTTATTGGGGGGCCGCCTCGCTCGTCGGCTACCCGTTCATCACCGACATCGGGGGGGCGGCGTGGCTCGCCGTCCACATCGTCTTGCCGCTGTCGATCCCGGCCGCCGCCGGTGCCGCAGCGCTCTATGGGCTGGCCCGCGGCGCGTGGGTCGACGGCGACACGGTGGGCCTCGCCCTCTCGGTCGGCCTCGCCGCTCTGCTCGTCGGCTCCGTCCTCTGGACGGGCTACGCGACGAGCTTCGCCCAGCCGACGGCCGACGACAACCCTCTCGTCCAGTACGCCCAGCCCTCGGGCGAACTCACGGCGACGCTCGTCGACGTCCGCACGCTCGCGGACGAAGGCGACGGGACGGACGTCGTCATCGCCGGCGAGGCGCTCTCGAACCCCACCGTCGCCGGGGAGGTGGATCGGCGGCCGAACTGTGCGGACTGGTTCGGAATCCTCCCGCTGCCGTGGTACTTCGAGGCCGGGGGGATCGCGAGCGACTGCGCGCCCGATGGGGCGTCCCTGGAGGATTCGCTCGAGGACGATCCGCCCGCGATCGTCGCCGCGGAGGCGGACGCCCCGCTCGTCGAAGACCGGATCGACGACCGCTACGACCGGCGGGTCCACAATATGCGGAGCACCGACACGCCGTTCGTCTACTACGTCGACGAATCCCGGCTTCGGTGAGAGCCACACCGAATGGTAACCTTCTCAACCGACGCGCCACGATCGGACGGTATGAACCACCGCACTCCGGCCGCGACCGTCGGCGTCGTCGGCGGCGGGCAGTTGGGCCGCATGATGGGCGAGGCGGCCGGCCCCCTCGGCGTCGAGGTGCTCGTCTCCGATCCGACGCCGGACTGTCCGGCTGCCCCCGTCGTCCGCGATCAGATCGTCGGCGGTTTCGACGACGCCGACGCGATCCGCGAACTCGCCGAACGCGCCGACGTGCTCACCTTCGAGATCGAACTCGCCGACCCCGACGCGATGGAACGGATCGGCGAGGAAACCGACACGCCCGTCCACCCCGATCCCGCGACGCTACGGACGATCCAGGACAAACTCGTCCAGAACCGGACGCTCGCGGAGGGTGACATTCCGATCCCCACGTTCAGACCCGTCGACGACGTCGACGACCTCCGGGAGGCGGGCGAGGAACTGGGCTGGCCGCTCATGTTGAAGGCCCGCGAGGGCGGCTACGACGGGCGTGGCAACCGGCCCGTCGAGGGGCCCGACGCGGCGCCGGCGGCGCTCGCGGAGATCGGCGCCCCGGCGCTCACGGAGGAACTCGTCGACTTCGAGCGCGAAGTGGCGATCATGGGCGTGGTCGGCGACGGCCAGCGCCGCGCCTACCCCGTCACGGAGACGATCCACCGCGAGGAGATCCTCCGGGAGTCGGTCACGCCGGCCCGAAGCGACGACTCGGTCCGAACGCGGGCCCGCGAGGTCGCCTTCGACGTGTTGGAACTGCTGGAGGGGCGCGGCGTCTACGGGATCGAACTGTTCGAGACCCCCGAGGGCGGGATCCTCGTCAACGAGATCGCGCCCCGACCGCACAACTCCGGGCACTGGACGATCGAGGGCGCGGTCTGTTCGCAGTTCGAACAGCACCTCCGGGCCGTGTTGGGCTGGCCGCTCGGGGGGACCGAGGCCCGCTCGCCCGCGGTGACGGCGAACCTGCTCGGCGATGTCGATAGCACCCGACCGGCTGCACTCCGCGGGACGGACGCCGTTTTGAACGCCCCGAAGGCGTCGCTACACTGGTACGGCAAGCGCGAAGCCCGGCCGCTCCGGAAGATGGGTCACGTGACACTCGTCGACGGCGACACAGAGGAACTCCTTCCCCGGGCGCGTGAGTTGGTCGATTCGGCGTCGTTCCAGTAGCGGTCGATCCGGCCCAGTCGGGCAACGTCCGGCCCACCGGGGCGGTTCCGTCTCCCGGATCCCGGCGATCGATCGCGTTTTTACTGTCCGGACCGACAAACCGGTAGATGGCTCGATCGACTGTGGATTCGCCGGCCCGTCGGTCGCTGCTCGCGGCGCTGGCTGCCGGTTCGACCGGGACGTTGGCCGGCTGTCTCGGGCGCGACGGCGGCGACGAGGGTACCGCCGGCGGGGACGACTCCGGCCCACCGTCGTTCCCCGACCACCCGATCGACGAACCGCGCGAGCCGCCCGAGGGCCGCCGGTGTGACGGCCCCTGTGGGATGGAGCCGGCAGCGTACCCCGACTCGAACGCACAGATCGCCCACGCCGAGGGCGAGGGCGTGTTCTTCGACAGTGTCGGCTGTCTCGTCTCCTACTTCCAGGACCCGACGTTCTACGGTGGCCCCGAGACGGCGATCGAAACCGTCTGGGTCCGGGATTTCGGGACGACGGAGTTGCTCGACGCGACCGAGGCGACGTTCGTCCTCGATTACAGCGAGGAGCGCCACGAGGAGGTGATGGCACACAACCCGAAGCCGTTCGCCGATCGGGCCGACGCCGTCGAGTACGTCGACTCCTACGACGACCTCGGGGACGACGATCTCGTCGGCCTGGACGGGTTCGGCGCCGAACAGGCCCACCGGTACCGCGATTACCCGATCGAGGACTGACCCCGAGCCACGCTGTCGGCCGATTCCGGCCGCCGTTTTCAGCTCGCCCCGCCCTCCCGGCGGAACTCGATCAACTCCCGGAGGCCGTCCTCGAGGCCGACGGCCGGCCGAAAGCCGAGTTCGCTTCGGATCCGATCGATGTCGGCCCGACTCTCCGAAATATCGCCGGGACGTGCGGGTTCGTGGACGACCTCGGAGTCCGAGTCGGCGACCTCGCGGACCGTCTCTGCGAGTTCGAGCACCGACGTTTCGGTTCCGGTGCCGACGTTGAACGCCCGCCCGGCGGCGTCGCTCGTCGCGGCCGCGAGGTTCGCGGCGACGATATCCGAGACGTGGACGAAATCGCGGGTCTGGGTCCCGTCGCCGTGGATCGTGATCGGATCGCCGGCGAGCGCCTGGTTCACGAAGACGCTTATCACCCCGCCGTAGGGCCCGGCGCCTTGCCGCCTGCCGTACGCGTTGAAATACCGGAGCGCGACGGTGTCGAGCCCGTAGAGGTCGTGATACAGCCGCGCGTAGTGGTCGAGCGCGAGCTTGTCGAGGCCGTACGGCGAAGAGGGCGTCTTCGGCTCCGTCTCGGAGACGGGAAGCGACTCCGGATCACCGTAAACGGCGGTGCTCGAGGCGAGTACGGCTCGGGCGTCGTTCCGCCTGGCGGCCTCGAGGATCGAAAGCGTCGCGTCGAGGTTCGTCTCGTGGCTCTCGATCGGCTTCTCGACGCTCTCCGTGACGCTGACGAGGGCGGCCTCGTGAAAGACGGTGTCGACGCCGTCCATCGCGCGCTCGATCGTCGACTCGTCCCGGATATCGCCCTCGATCAACTCGGCGTCGACCGGAACGTACCCGCGGTGGCCGTTCGAGAGGTCGTCCAGCACCGTCACGTCACAGTCCGTCGCGAGCGCCTCCGCGAGGTGGCTTCCGATAAATCCCGCACCGCCGGTGACGAGTACGGATGATCCACGGAGCCCATCGAGCTCCGATCGGTGGTTGCGCATACGCCCTCGGTTCCCCCGCGACGTATTTAAATACTCCATCGTTAAATCGCCGTCTGTCCGGGTCCGGACTGCAGGCGGCCGGAGGATATTTGACCGTCGCACGCCCGAATACCGGTATGTACGACGCAGTCGTCGTCGGCGCGGGACCGTCGGGGTCGCGCTTTGCACGCTCGGCCGCCGAGCGCGGGTGGCGCGTCCTCGTCCTCGAATCGGGCGAGATCGGCCGCCCGCTCGCCTGCTCGGGCCACGTTAGCCTCGACGTCTGGGAGTTCGTTCCCGACGCGGCCCGCGGGGAACTCCTCGAAAACGAGATCTACGGCGCACGGTTTCACCTCGGCGGGGCCGACAGCCCGGCGCATCGGTTCCACAAGGAGACGGTCGTCTCGAACGCCATCGACCGTGTCGGCCTCGACCGGACGCTCGCCGACTGCGCCCGCGACGCCGGCGCCGAGATCCGGACGGGACATTCGGTGACGGGCGTCGAGGAGTTTCCGGATCGCGTCGAGATCACCGCCAGCGGCCCGGATGGCGTCGAGACGTTCGAGGCACGATTGGTCTGTGGGGCCGACGGCCCCCGCTCGAAGGTCCGACGCGCCGTCGGCCTCCCCGACCCCGGGGAACTGCTGCACGGCGTCTTGGGGTTTTCGGCCGAAACCGACGACGACGATTTCGTCGACGTCCACCTGACCGTCCCGCGGTTTTTCGCCTGGCGGATCCCTCGGCAGACCGCCGGCGTCGAGTACGGCCTCGCGGTCGCCCCCGGCGACGACGCGCCGGGACGTTTCGAGGCGCTCGTCGACGACTACGGCGTCGAGATCGAACGTCGGTGCTCGGGAGCGATCCCGATCGGCCCGCCGGACCGGACGGTCGGCGAGCGGAGCTTTCTCGTCGGCGACGCCGCCGGCCAGACGAAGCCCTTCACCGGCGGCGGCATCCTGTATGGGATGCGCGCGGCCGACATCGCCGCCCGCGAGATCGATCCCGAGCGCCCGGCGACGCTGCACCGGTACGAACACGCCTGGCGCTCGGAGTTGGGCGGCGACCAGACGATCGGCAAACTCATCCGGGCCGGCTACTCGCTCCCCCGGCCGGTCCAGCGGGCCGGCATGCGGGCGTTCGCCGGCGAGATCGGCGTCCACATGGACCGGCCGACCTCGCTGTTCTCGCGGGCACAACTCCGGGCGATGGTGTCGTGGGGCTGACCACTCCCCCGCGAGGAGCGCCCCCGACGCCCCGCTCTCGGGAGGCCCCGTCGTGACTCGACACACTGAGGGCCCGTTCCGCGTGCTCCCCGGCCGAGCCGACGACGAGTGGCTCCTCCTCGACGTGAACTCCGCGGATCCGGCCTACGTTCCGCGGTCGTCGCTTCCGGAGGTCGCGGTCGGCAACCTGCTCTCCGGGGACCTCTCGTGGGACGGCGAGGAGCCGTCGATCGCCGACCCGGTCGTCCGGAGCGAGACCCGGTTTCGGTTCCGCCGGACCGACGAACCGATCTTCGAGGCCGCCCGGACCTGCTTCGAGACCGCGCGTGCCGACGGCGAGGCGATGAACTCGCGGGTGACCTACGACACCGATCGCAACCCCAACGGGGTCGTCTACACCTTCGCCGCCCAGCCCGGAAGCCGCGCCCTCTACGCCGAGTTCCGCGACGGGAGCAAACCGCTCGATCCGCTCGTGGCCCGCGCGGGGGAGGGCTCCGAGCCCCCGTTTTCGGTGTGGGTACTCGAAAGCGACGAGCCGTTCGTCGTCGTCTACATCGTCCTCGACCCCGACGGGCTGTTGGAACGGACGATGGCCGACACGTACGGGTGAGGCGGGCCGGCGGGCTCAGATCGGCAGCGAGATCCGTTCGGCTACCTCGTCGTACGCCGCAGACCACACCGACAGCGACTCGACCGTCCAGCGTCGGGGGTCGACGGTTCGGTCGGCGAGGCGGTCGGCGTCGCCGCCGCGGGCGACCGTGAGATGCGGGGTGTAGTCGTCGCCCTCGATCCCCTCGATCGGATCGAACGCCGCACAGAGTTCGTGGTGGAGTTCGACGAGCCGAGGCGAGTCGACCCGGAGATACGCGACCGGGCCGGTGCCCATCGGGGGGTTCCGGAACACGCCGATCTCGGAGACTTGGACCTCGAACGGGCCCGCTCCCGACAGTTCGGCTCTGATCCGGCGGGCGAACGTGGCCGGAGGGCCGTCCCCGAGGCGTTTGAGGACGATGCCGTGGCGATCCCTGGGGGTCGCCGAGCGGCACTCGCTCGCCAGCCCCCGGGCCAGCCGCGAGACTTCGCTCGGAACCGCGACGTTACAGCTGTACACTAGATGTAGTCGAGGAAGTACGCGACAATGAGTACGACGATAACGATCGCGATGATGGGGCTGATCGACCCGAGGATACTGATAAACCGGCCGACGACCTCGAGGGCGAGAAGCGCGATCACGAGCACGAGCACGATCTTGAGCAGGTTCTCGACGTCGAGTTCGGCCCTATCGAGCATACGTCGTGGTCGGGATGCCCCGATAAAAAGCACTCCGGCCGATCCGACGCCCCTCCTGCGGTCACGCCTCGTCGAACAGCGTCTCGCCGTCGACCATGTGCTCGGCGACGACGTCGAGGTCGAGAGTCACACCCAGACCCGGTTTCTCGGGCACCGCAATGCGGCCGTCCTCGATGACCGTCCCCTCGACGAGGTCGGCCCACCACGGGAGTTCGTAGCTGTGGTACTCGACAGCCAGCGAGTTCGGAATCGCCGCCGCGACGTGGGCGCTGGCCATCGTCCCGACCGGCGAGGAGACGTTGTGCATCGCAACCGGCACGTAGTACTGGTTTGCGACGTCGGCTATCTTGCGCGTCTCCCGCATTCCGCCGACCTTCGGGAGGTCCGGCGCGACGATATCGACCGCCTGGTTCTCGAGTAGCCGACGGTGCTCGGTCACCCGATACCGGTTCTCGCCGGCGGCGATCGTCGTCGTCGTGGCGTTCGTGATCCGCTCTTGGACGTCGAGGTTCTCCGGCGGGATCGGGTCCTCGAGCCACCAGACGTCGTAGGGCTCCAGCGCGTCCGCGAGCCGTCTCGCGGAGTCACCGGAGAACGACCAGTGACAGTCGAAGGCCACGTCGGCGCGGTCTCTTACGCGCTCCGTGACGCGCTCGACGATGTCGGCCTTGTGGCGAATCGCGCCGGGTCGGAGGTGCCGGTTTGCCCGATCCGTCTCGAAGCCGGAGGGCACGTCGAGATCGAACTTCAGCGCGTCGTAACCCAGTTCCTCGACGACGCGTTCGGCCTCGTCGGCACAGGCCTCCGAATCGGCCTCCTCGGCGGTGTGGCAGTCACAGTACACCCGGACCTCGTCGCGGTACTTCCCGCCGAGCAACTGGTAGGCCGGCACGTCGAGGAGCTTTCCGGCGAGATCGTGCAGCGCCGTCTCGATCCCGGAGATCGCGGTGACGGTGACGCCCTCGATCGAGCCCTCTCCCGACATATTCTGGACGAGATGCTCGACAGTCGCGCTCGCGCACGTCTTCGCGGCGGACGAATACGACGATGTTCGCGCCGAACTGGATTCGGATCCCGACAGCGAACTGACCCCCGACGACGTGGCGAAACGGTACACGGCCATTCACGCACTGGGCGACGTGATGTCGGACAGCGACATCGAGTTCACGTGTCACGGCCGCCTGAGCGACGAAACGACGGCGGGCGAACGCATCGTCGAACTCGTCGAGGAACTGGACGCGGATCTCGTCGTCGTCGGTGGTCGAAAGCGCAGTCCGACCGGGAAAGCCGTCTTCGGATCGGTCGCACAGGAAGTGTTGCTCAACTCGCCCCGTCCGGTGACGTTCGTCCGCGGGGACTGATTAGCTGATAGCAGGCGCTAAGTACGGTCTTCCGCGGGAGTCAATCGGCCACAGTCACCCGCGAGGACCGGTCGATTCGGGCCCTATACTTCAGCCGAAGTACGCCGCAAGCCGCTCTGCGGCCTCCTCGGCCCGCGGCGTCACCACGGCGAAGCGGAGCCACTCGCTTCGGGAATCGCCGAACGCCTCCCCGGGCATACCGGCGACGCCGGCCTCGTCGATCAGCCGTTCGGTGTTCTCGAGCGTCCCCGGATAGCCCTCGAAGCGGGCCATCACGTAGAACCCGCCCTCGGGACGTGTGTACTCCGCGCCCGCCGCATCGAGCGCCGCACAGAACGTCCCGATCCGCTCGTCGAGCCGCTCCCGGTTGCGCTCGTAGTACGACTCGGGGGTGGCTTTCAGTGCGTCGAGCACCGCCCGCTGGGCCGGCCGCGATCCGGCGACGTTGACGAGCATGTGGCGAGTCCGAACCCTCTCGATCAGCCGCTCCGGGAAGACCCCGTAGCCGACCCGGAACCCGGTGATCGCCATCGACTTCGAAAACGAGTTCGTGACGACGACGCTGTCGGAGTCGAACGACAACGCGCTCTCGAAAGCCCCGTCCTCGTAGACGAACCGATCGTACACCTCGTCGGAGAGCAACAGGGCGCCGTGGGACTCGGCGATTCCGACGAGTTCGCGCTTGAACTCCCGGCCGTAAACAGCGCCAGTGGGGTTGTTCGGCGAGTTGACCACGATCGCCGCGGTGTCGTCGTTCGTCGCTCGACGGACCGCGTCGGGATCGAGGCTACCGTCCGGTTCGGCCGCGACGAGTCGGGGCGTGCCCCCGAGCAGTTCGGTCCGGTCGTGGTAGTAGGGGTACACCGGATCGGCCATGACGATCTCGTCGCCCCCGGCTTCGAGTGCGCTCGCCATCGCGAGGTAGTTCGCCTCGCCGGCCCCGTTCGTGACGACGACGCGGTCGACATCGACGCCGTTCCGCTCGGCGATCGCCGCCCGAAGATCCGCGAGTCCGTCGCTCGGTGGGTACTGGAACGCGTCGACACCGGCGTCGGCGTACCGCTTCAGCCCGGCTCGGACCGCCGACGGCGGCTCCCAGTCGGGGTTGCCAGACACCATGTCGACGACGTCGCGGTCGGCGTCGGCCGCGTACGCCATCAGGTGGAAAAAGAGCGGCCGGTCGTGGTCGTCCATGCCCGGTTTGGGGGGAGCGTGTAGGTCGATCTGTCGATTTCCGATCTTTTTCTCCGTCGGGGTCGCCCGCTGCGACCCGCTCCTCGAAAAACATCCTCAGAAGTCGGAGACTTCTGATGGGCTGCGGTAGAGTTTCGCTCTACCGAACGTCGATGAAAAAGGCCGACGGCTCGCTCCGCTCGCCGTCGGCGACCCGCATCCTCGCGTCGCTCGGATGCGGACAGCTACGCCAACGGCGTTCGTTCCACGACCGTCCCGTCATAGGTCGGGTACTGCTCGACGATCTCGCCGCGCTCGACGTCGCCCTCCTCGATCATCTCCTCGAGGAGCCACCACGCCAACTCGACGTGGTCGGATTTGACGGCGTAGAACTCCTCGGGCACGCCGAGGTCGGCCAACCGTGCCTCGGTCTCCCACGTCTTCCCGTAGACGATCGTCCCGTCGTCGGTGATCTCGTCGAACTCCCGGCCGATCGTTCTGGCCATCCGCTTCAGCCGCGAGCGGTGCTGGGCGGCGTCCTTGAACACGCTCGTACAGAAGTACACCTTCTCGTGGTCGCCCATCACCTCCAGAATATCGTGTGACCCCTCGACGGCCGACATGTGGCCCTCCTTCAGTTCGAAGCCCTGCTCCTGCATCCGTCGGTAGTTGCCGTCGGACATCTCGAACTCGTTGATGTTACAGAAGTCGGCGGCCCCCTCGTCGAGGAACTCCAGAAACTCGGGTTCGGCGCGGATACCGGGAATCTCGAAGGCGGGCGTGAGCCCCTCCTCGCGGGCGACGTGGAGGATCTCCTCCCACTCGGTGCCGTGGAGCTCGCCCCACTGCTCGTAGGGCGGGTGGAATCGGATCTCGTCGAGGCCGGCCTCGGCGAGCCGGCGCATGTTCCGTCGCCCGCCCGTGATGCCCGTATATAAATGAGTGTGGTGGTCCTCGCCGAACTCTTTCTTGAGGAGGCTGAGATACCGGCAGGTTCGCTCCATCGCCTCCTGGGGTTCGCCGCCCGTGATCGACGTGCCGAGCGCTTCCATCCGCTTTGCCTCCTCGATCACGTCCGCGTCGCTCTCGACAGGGCGTTCGTTGGCGTACACCTGTGTGACGTTCTTGCGGTTCTCGCCGAGCGGACAATAAAAACAGTCGCGCTGGTCGCAGTAGCCGTAGACGAAAAGCACCATCTTCCCCCCGACGGCGCACTGTTCGCAGCCCTTCGAGATCATTCGTTATCCTCGTTTATCCGCCGAGACGCAAAAGTCGTGCGTTCCTGCCCGCGTTCGCCGATCGAACGGACACGCGAAAACGGTCCGGCGGCGGCACCGCCGAAACCGTTACTCCATCCGGCCCCGGAAGCCCGAACGGACCATGACCGATCACGCCCAACCCGCCGACGAGCCGTACGCGGTCGGGGACCGCGTCCGGGTTCGAACCGCCGATCCCGACGCCGAAAGCGAGTTCGATGGCCGTACGTGTCGCGTCGAGCACGTGTTCACCGACGGACCGGATGCCACCGAGGACGGCCGCGAGACGGCCCGGGCGGCCTACCGGCTGACGGACGCCGAGACCGGCGACCCGTTCCCGGTCGTGTTTCGCCACCGCGATCTGGTTCGGGCCGACGGATAGGGTGGCGCCCTACAGGTCCTCGAAGAACGCCTCGACCAACTCGCCGGTGTCCTCGACGATCGAGGCCCACGCGTCGTTGTCGGGGGCCATCCCGACGAGCCGTCCGATCTTCATGATCGAGACGTGATACACGCGCTGGACGCCGGGTTCCTCCTGCCAGATCACGAAGTTACACGGGAACAGCGCGCCCTGCTTGAGCGTCTCGTCGAGCGCGCGGTCGGCCATCCGTGGATTGCACGCGCCCAACACGTAGTAGGGGTCGCGGTCCGCGTCGACCTTCTCGTTGAGCAACTCGGAGGGCGAAAACTCCACTGGAACGCCGAAGCCGGCCGCTTCGGCCGTCTCGCGGACGTGTTCGACGGCGGCTTCGTGGCCCATCTCGAGGGTCGCCTGCTTTTCACCGATGTCGTCTGCGCCGAGTTCCGAGGGATCGAACGCGAGGCTCATACCGAAGTATGGATGCCGGTCCGCAAAAACTGTCCGGTCGTGGCGGCCACGCCGTATTCTCCGAAGTGACTAAACGTCGTCGGGCGTTTCCGCGTCGTCCTCGACCGCCCGCTTCATCGACTCGCGACGCGATTTCGCGTCGCGGCCGGTGCACTCGAGGAGGAAGTCGTTCTTCGCGTTGTTCGCGTCGCCGGCGGCGTCGACGTCGCCCGTCTCCATCAGCGATTCGAGGTCGCGCTCCTCGAAGTGGACGGCGAGTTTGTCCTTCTTGCCGGAGTACTCGACGGCACCCGCGACGACCCGGGTGAACACCGGGTTGTCGGGTTCGCCGACGACGTAGAGGTCGCTGTCGTTGAACTCCTCGGTCCCGGTTATCGGCCCGAAGTACTCCTCGATCGTCGCCTCGAGGTCGGGGACGCGCTCTTCGAGATACTCCCCGCGCCGCATCTTGTACTCTTCCATACCGATGGGTATCGGAATCCGGGGGTTTACTGGTTTCGTTCGGCTTCGAGCCACGCGCTGCACTCGGGGCAGGGGTCGCCGGCCCGGTAGCCGGAGTCGGCGCCCGTCTCGAAGCGACACTCGGGACAGACGATCTTGCCCTCGGGGACGGTGATCCCCGACAGCGACTCGTGATCGGGCGCGAGCGGCTCCGTCTCGTCCTCGTTCACCTCCAAGGACTCCGGCTCCGACTCCGGAGTGCCGTCGCCCGGCCACTCCCCGGGTTTTCGCTCCGGTTCGTCGTCGGTCAGGATCTCGGCATCCTCCTCGGCCGGGTCGGGCGGGTCCTCCGCGTAGTCTTCGCCCCTCGCGGGCGCGTCGTCGGCGTCAACCCCGCCGTGCGCCCCCATCGTATCCGACTCGCCCCCGTCGTCGACGCCGCTTCGCCCGACCGCACCGGCGATGCCGCCTGGCCCCGGGTCGCCGTTCGCGTCGGTCTCGCCCGCTTTCTCGCCGTCGCTTTCCCCGTCCTCGTCGAGTCCGACGTCGGCGGCGTCGACGACCGCGGCGACCTCCGTGCTCTCGGAGACGACCCGTTCGGTCCCGCAGCGCCGACACCGTTCGATCTCGCGCTCGGTGGTCACCACCTCGCTGCCCTGTTCCTCGCGTTCACGCTCTACCCCGGCGTCCTCGAAAGCGTGGCCGAGTATCGAACACTGTAGTCCCATTACCGTCACGTGGCCGTGACGAAGGTATAAAACTTGAGTCCCGGCGGCCGCGAGCGAGGACCCTCCCGCGGGGATCCGTCAGTCCTCGAGGCGCTGCTGTCGCCACGTCGTCCGGTCGTACATCCGGTCGACCTCGCCCTCCTGTTGGCGGATCGCCGCGGCGGTGTTGAACAAAAACGCGGCCACGAGGACCGTCCCGACGAGCCAGACGGCCTCGACGACCGACGCATCGACCGCGGCGACGCTCCCGAGCAGATCGGCAACGATGATGGCCACCACACAGAGGATCGCGGGAAGCAGGTGACGCGTGATGGCCGAGAAGGTCGTCCCTTCGTGGGCGCGCGTCGTTCGGACGCCGTAGAAGACGGCCCACGCCGACGCCCCGATCCAGCCGACGGCGACGACTGGGCGGGTCCACTCGCCGGCGGCGAAATACCCGATCCACCACGCCGCGACGAACCCGAGAATGAGGAGGCCGTCAACCCAGGCCGGTAACAGTCGAACGCCCTCGCCCGCCTCGTCCGCGTGATACATCGCCCGGATCCCGAGCGCGATAAACAGTATAAAGAACAGTACCGCGCCCTCGGTGAACGCGCCGAGCCACGCGTGGCCGGTCAGATCCGTCGCGATGCCCGCGATCCCGTAGACGGCGGCCGCGCCGATACCGACCGCGAGATACCCCCACTCGTATTCGAACCCCGACGCGAGAACGCGGCGAACGTAGACGGCGAGAAACACGAGCAGTATACCGGCCGCGACGGTGATCGAGGCGTATGCAAGCACCCTCGTGGCGAGGATCGTGCCGGCCGGATCCCCGCCGCCGACGAAGGGCGATGTCGTGCTCATACCCGGCGTACGCCGGCACGACTCATAGGTGTTCATCTCCCGTTCTCTGGGACACGTCGCCTCCACCCGCGGCGGCGATAGGGCGAGACCCGGGTCGTACGCGTGCCGCCGGCGTCCGTCCGCTCTCGGCGTTCGGATCCGTCACCGTCGGTGACGATACGCACTCTCAAGTCCGTGGCGGCACTACACCCCGGTGTGAACGACACCACGGGGCTCGACACCGGGGCGCTCCTCGCGGGGCTCGAACCGTTCGGCGGCGACGAGGCCGAGCGCCGGACGGTCGCACGACACGCCCGCGACCTCGACGACAGCGGCCGCTACGCCGAGGACGCCGACGTCGAACTCACGGCCGAACACGTCGTCGTTCAACTCGCCGACGCGCCGAGCGGCAGTCCGGCCGACCGATGGAACTGGTGGATCGGATCGCTCGAACTCGCCTACGGCGGGTACGCCGAGTTTCAGATCCGCCGTCTCGAATAGCGACTCCGACCGCGTGGGGCGGGCATGTTCCCGCGAACGTGGACAAAGGAATATTTTTAATACACCCGGCAATACTTGCTTAAACATGGTTCACGTACTCGTTCCCGTCGACGATTCGGACCGGGCGATGAACGCCCTCGAGTTCGTCCTCGAGAACTACCCGGACGCGTCGATCACGGCCCTCCACGTTATCAACCCGAGTACCTTTCCGGCGGGTGGATTCGAGTCGGGAATCACGACGGATCTCGACAGCATCCGCAAAAACAAGCGGAATCAGGCGGAGCAACTCCTCGAGACGTTCAGAGAGCGGGCCGCCGACCGGGGCGTCGGGATCGAGACGGCCATCGTGACCGGCAAACCGACAGAACGGATCGTCGACTACGCCGAGGACAACGACGCCGACGTCATCACGATCGGCAGCCACGGTCGGACCGGCGCGAGCCGGGTGCTCCTCGGCAGCGTCGCCGAGGCGGTCGTCCGTCGGTCGCCGATCCCCGTCACCGTCGTCCGCTGATCGACCGGTCTATCATTACCGGGGGCTTTTCCCTCTGGTGTCCCTCTAACCACGTGTATGGGTTTCGGAAGCTACGACGAATCCGAGCAGAAAGACCAGAACGTGGACACGGACGACAGCGAGGCGGTCAACGTCCACGAGAACGACCACGACGGGAGCGTGGAGTTCGAGTTCGACGACGAGGAATCGCTCATCGATCGGCTCCAAGAGATGAAAGGCGACGACGCGGACGAGTAACGTCGATCCCGCCTCCGAACCGATGGGTCGAAGGGGCCGCCACCGGTAGTGATTTCCAGTGAACGTTCAGTTTCTCGGCGGCGCGGGCGAGGTCGGCCGCAGCGCGGTCCTCGTCAACGACTCGCTCCTCCTCGATTTCGGGATGAAAACCGACGACCCGCCGCAGTATCCCGTCGGCGACGTCTCCCCCGAGGCGGTCGTCGTCAGCCACGGCCACCTCGATCACGTCGGCGCGATTCCCTCACTGCTTTCGGGTAGCGACCGGCCGCCGATCCACTGGACGCCGCCGACCTACGAGTTGGCGATGCGGCTCGCCGAGGACACGCTCAAACTGCACGGCGGGACGCCGCTTTGCCCGTTTACCGACGAGGACCGTCGCCGCGTCACCGAGGTGTCGGAGCGCCACGGCTACCGGGAGCCGTTCCGTGCGGCGGGCCACCGCGTCGAGTTCTTCAACGCCGGCCACATCCCCGGCAGCGCACACGTGCTCGTCGACGACGGGGACACGCGCCTGCTGTACACGGGCGATTTCCACACCGACGACCAGCGGCTCGTTTCGGCGACGACCGAACGCCCCGACGCCGATATCGTCGTCTGTGAGAGCACGTACGCCGACGTCGAGCACGACCCCCGCGAACGGGTCGAAAAGCGGTTCGTCGACAGCGTTCGAACGACGCTTTGGGAGGGCGGGACGGTCGTCGTCCCGGCCTTCGCCATCGGGCGCACACAGGAGATCATGTTGGTCTGTGCGGCCCACGACATCGACTGCTACGTCGACGGGATGGGTGTCGACGTGACGCGACTCGTCCGCCGGTATCCCGAATTCCTCCGGGACGCGGACGCCCTAGCGGCGGCGAAATCGAACGCCAGAACCGTGAGGGGCCGGGACGGCCAGCGCCGCCGGATCGCCGCCGAATCGACGGTGATCATCACGACCGCCGGGATGCTCTCCGGCGGGCCGGCGATGACGTACGTTCCCGAGATCCACGCCAACCCGATCAACAAGATCTGCTTTTCGGGATACCAGGTCGAGGGAACACCCGGCCGCCAACTGTTGGAGACGGGAGGCACCGAGATCGGCGGCCAACATCTGCAGGTCAGCGCCCAACTCGAACGATACGACTTCTCGGCGCACGCCGACCGCGACGGCCTTCGGGCGTTTCTCGACGCCTACGACGACACCCCGATCCTCGTCACCCACGGCGACAGCTGCGCGTGGTTCGCCGAGCGGCTCCGGGCGGCGGGTTTCGACGCGAGCGCGCCGGCGATCGGCGATTCCATCGAGTGTCCGTGATCGTGCCCGCCGCCGTCGGGAGCAGTTTAAAACGTCCGGGAACGTACCCTCCGGCAATGAACGACTCACCCCTCTCCCCCGGTTCGACGCTGCTCGTCGATCTCGATGGCGTCGTCGCAAAGCAACTCCCGCGGCTCTGTACCTACCTCCGCCGGGAGTACGACCACGAAGTCGCCCCGGCCGACATCGACGACTGGTCCTACGACGTGCCCGGGACCGGAGCCCACATCGGCGACGTCATCGGCGAGTTGATGACGGACCACTCGGAGTGGTATTTCGGCGGCATGGAGCCGACACCGGGAGCCGCGAAAGCCCTCTCGGCGCTTCGCTCGGAGTACCGAATCGAGATCGCGACCCACCGGATCCCCGAGACCCATGATGTCTCGAAGGCGTGGCTCGACGAACACGGGATCGGCTACGACGCGTTCCACGACGAGGTCCCCCGCGACAAGGGTGCCCTCCCCGGCGACGCCCTGATCGACGACTACCACGGAAACGTCGCGAACGCGCTGTCGGCCGGCAAGACCGGCCTCCTGATGCGACAGCCCTACAGCGACCCCGACGCCTGTGACGGCGCACACGTCGTCGAGACGTGGAACGACGTCCGAACGCTGTTTTCGGTGTAGCCGGCGTCCGAGTGGGGTTTTTTTGACGAGCGCCACGTTGATTACGTATGAACACCTTCGACATCGGCGGCGAGTTGACGGTCGGCCGACTCGGCTTCGGCGCGATGCGCATCACTGGCGAGGACATCATCGGCGACCCCGAGGACCCCGAGGCCGCACGCGAGGTGCTTCGCCGGGCCGCTGAGTTGGTCGAGTTGATCGACACCGCCGACTCCTATGGCCCCGGCGTCAGCGAACGACTCATCGGTGAGACGCTCGCGGCCGACGCGGACTGCGTGATCGCGACGAAGGGCGGGTTGCTCCGGAACCGCGAGGGCGAGTGGCTCCCCTGCGGTGATCCGGACTACCTCCGAAACGCCGTGTTGTGCAGTCTGGATCGGCTCCGAACGGGCACGATCGATCTGTATCAGCTCCACACGCCCGACCCGGACGTCGAGTTCGAGGCGAGCGTGACGGCGCTCGCGGAGCTGAAAGACGACGGCGTGATCGAGCATCTGGGCCTCTCGAACGTGAGCGTCGAACAACTCGACCGCGCCCGCGATCACGTCGAGATCGCAACGGTCCAGAACCGATACAACGTCGCCTACCGCGAGGAAGCGGCGGTACTCGATGCCTGTGAGGACTACGGGATCGGCTTCATTCCGTGGTACCCCCTCGGCGCCGGGGACCTGCGATCGGTCCCGGAACTCGCGGCGATCGCCGACGCACACGACGCGACGGCCCACCAGATCGCGCTGGCGTGGCTCCTGGAACGCTCGCCCGTCACGCTCCCGATCCCCGGAACGTCGAGCGTCGACCACCTCGAATCGAACGTCGCGGCGGCCGACATCGACCTGCGCGACGAGGAGTTCGAGCGCCTCCGATAGCCCCCGGCGTCACTCCTCGGCGGCTTCGACCTTCGCCGCGTGCTTTTCGAGGTCGGCGGCGAGTTCCCGTGCCTCCGTGGGCGAGAGGCGAACGGTGTCGGCGTGGGGATCGAGATGTTTCAGTTCGGTGTTGTCGAGTTCGAGTTGCAGCGAGACGTGGTCGGGGTCTTTCCGCGGGCTCGTGACGTTTACGACTGCGTAGGCGTCCTCGGTGAAGCCGTGGCCCTCGGCCTCGCCGTCGAGGAGGTCGAGCGTCGTGTACGCGTTGACTTTCATGATGCGGTCGGCCATACCGTCGACACGCGGCGATCGGCCCTAAGCGTGGCGGCTACGCGACGGTCGCGACGAGTCGTTGTCGGATTCGGTCGGTTCGATAGAGCTCCCGTACCGAACACGGTCGCCGATCGCCCGTTCCGCCTCCGTCACACTCGCTGCCCGGATAAAAATACGCGTCCCCCGTCACGGAGACCCGCGCAAGCGCCCACGTGTTTGTCGCGTACAAAGCAGCATTTGAACGTATTCCGATTGCTTCGGTTGAAGCGGAATACACGAGTCAGGGCTGTGCGTTGACTGCGTGTGAACACGCTGAGCGAGCGAATCGACGGCGAAAGCGATTCAACTGTCGGTCGTGTGGTCATCAAGACCATGCGGACAGGAATGCGTCGGTGAACGTTGCGAAGCGCGGATCGGAGATGTGCCTGCTCTCGAGAGTCTTCCTCAGGCTCGGAAGGTGTCGTTCGAAAGACGGAGTCTTTCGTGATCACGAACATCTTCGATTTTCGGACGACGACGGTGGGCATCGCGGCGTGTGAACCGCCCGGGCTTATCCCTCATAACCGTTTGAGATGGCCTTGCTCTGGGACGAGCAGGCGTCGAGGTTGCAGGGAATGTTAGCAGTTAATCCGAGGGAAGCACAAAGAAGCCCCGACCCTCGTGATCGGGGTTGTTCACCCAGCACATCGGCTCGTCCCTGTCCGCTAGTAGGTGTTTAACCGGAGGTTCGAGACAAACGGATGACACCCTTCGCCGTCACTTCGGAACGGCGACTTGGTGTTGGACGTTGTACGGATGCGTCCCCGAGACCCACTTGAAGATGTACTCGATCGATCGTTGGTCGCCCCGGACGCCGTCGTGGTCGGTCTCGAGGAGGACGTTCGTCGCCCCATCGAGGATCGGGCTGTTCGGACACCGCCAAAAGAGCGTGTCGTCGGTGCCCCGAAGCGTGTAATAGTCGATATCGCCCGGCGTCTCGTCGGCGTTGAGGCTCGCAAGCGGGTGGCCGGAGATTTCGTCGTAATCCGCCCGGAGGAACTCGCTGCTGCCGTACGCGCCGCCCTGGAGGCCGGTCTCGGCACACCACGTGCTCAGTACGGTGCCGTGGTTCGCTCCCGCGAGGCCGACGAAGGTGTCGACCCACCCGAAGCGCCCCCGACTCGCGAGCCAGTAGCGGAGGCCCGTGACGGCGAGGCTGTGGCCGACGACGTCGACCGTCTCGCTCCCGGTGTGCTCGCGAACCGCGCCGACGAACGCGTCGAGTTGTTCGGCCATCGACTCGTGGCTCGGCGTCCCGTCGTCGAACGTGATCGCCCACAGGTCGTCGCCGGTGTAGCCGCGCTGGATGAAAAACGAGGCGTGCGGCTCCCAATCGCAGGCGTCGCGTTGGTTGCCGTGGACGAAAACGACCGGCGTCTTGTCGCTTTCGGCGTCAGTCCCGTGGTATCCGTCACCGCCCCACCCGCCGTAGGACCCGTCACTCGACCACGGGAGGCGGTCGTCGTCCGTCCGGTCGTGGCCACAGCCGACCGCACAGCCGTCCTGGCTCCGTGCGTTCCGGAGCTTCCGGACGCTCCGTAGGATTCCCCACGGAACGGACAACCCTTGTGTTGGTTTACCAACTGACACAATAGCCAATCAAAACACCTGGGGATACTTAAAAACTGCCTTTGTTCGGCACCGGTATTCGGAAATAAGGCGTCGTACGCTACCAGTGTATGGCACACGTTAGATTGGCTTTACAGTGGTGTCATACTCGTCTTTCCTAAAACACTCGAGACTGCACTCGAAAGCGTTTGTTATACGACCGCTCGCGGATCTCGAACAAACGTACAACGCCTCGCTGACGACGTGTGCGACGGGAGTGGCGATACACCGGTCGGCCACCGCCCGACGAAGCGTCGACGACTACTCGAACACCAGTATCGTCGCCTCGCCGGCGTCGAGTACGACGACCGCCTCGCCGCCCTCCGCGCGTTGCTCCTCGACGATGTCGAACATCCCCGGTTCGACGACGACGGTCTCGCCGTCGATCCCGAACTCGACGTGCCCCGAGGTGTCGAGTTCCGCCCGGAGTTCGACGGGGTCTGCCGACTCCAGCCGGCCGACGACCGCGCCGGCCCGATCCCGGAAGACGGGCCCGAGCTCGCTGTGATCGATGTCGACGTCGACGGGAACCAACTCGACGCTCGGGGCGCCCTCCTCGACGTAGACGGGGCCGTTGACCGTATCCGAGAGGTCGTACGTGTCGAGCGGGACGGCCTCGTCGAGATACACCTCGACGCGGTCGAGGTCGGCGTTCAGCGGCTTCCCCTCGTCGGATTTCCACCCGCGAACCGTCGACGCGATCTCGGCGATCAACTCCCCGCGGGTTCCGGCTTCGGGGTCGACCGCCGGGGGATCCGGCCACCTCGCCCCGTGGACGCTTCCGGCCGTCGGCAGGTGGCTCCAGGCCTCCTCCGTGATGAACGGCGCGAACGGAGATAGCATCCGCAACGACGCGCTCAACGCCGTATAGAGGGAGTGCTCGGCGGCGCGTCGCTCACCCGGGCGGCCCTCGTACAGTCGGCCCTTTATGAGTTCGAGGTAGTCGTCGGCGAGGTCGTGCCAGACGAAATCGCGGACCCGGCGGAGCGCGCTGTCGAAGCGGTACTCGTCCATGTCCGCGGCGACCTCGTCGGCGACCCGGGCGCACGCCGAGAGGATCCACGCGTCGACGTCCCGGTAGGCCGGGGTCTCGATCTCAGTAGTCGACTCGTCGACGTGTTCGGCGGCGAACTTCGTGATGTTCCACAGTTTCGTCTGGAACCGGCTCGCGGAGGTGACCTCCTTCCACTGGAACTGGATGTCGGTCCCTGGCTGGCCGCCGAGCGCCATCGCCTGTCGGAAGGCGTCCGCGGAGTGTTCCTCGACGACCTCCTCGGGCTGGACGAAGTTCCCGCGGGACTTCGACATCTTGTTGCCGTCGTCGCCGAACACCATCCCGTTTATAAGCGCTTCCTCCCACGGGATCTCGCCCGTGACGGCCGTCGTCCGGAGGATCGTATAGAAGGCCCACGTCCGGATGATGTCGTGGCCCTGCTCGCGGAGCTGGACCGGCTCGAACGACTCCTCGGGCCACCCGGCGACGTACATCGGCGAGATCGACGAGTCCATCCAGGTGTCCATCACGTCCGTCTCGCCCGTCCAGTCGTCGCTTCCACACTCGGGACACTCGCCGACCGCCGGCTCGTCGGTCGTCGGATCGACCGGCACCTCGTCGGCCCCCGCGATCTCGACGTGTCCACACGCCGTACACTCCCAGGCGGGGATCGGCGTCGCGAAGACGCGCTGGCGGGAGATCACCCAGTCCCACTCCATGCCCTCGGTCCACTCCTCGAGGCGGGTGTACATGTGCTCGGGGAACCACTCGATCTCCTCGGCCGATTCGAGGATCTCAGCCTGGTCGACTTTTACGAACCACTGCTCCTTCGAGAGGATCTCGATCGGGGTGTCACAGCGCCAACAGCACCCGACCGACTGTTCCGTGTGTTCGTGGTCGTTTAGGTGCCCCGATTCCTCCAGGGCGTCGGCGATTTCGGCCTTCGCCTCGTCGATCGAGAGTCCCTCGAACTCGCCGGCCAACTCGTTGAGGTGGCCGTCCTCCGTGAACACGGCCCGGAGATGCAGGTCGTGTTCGATCCACCAGTCGACGTCCTGTTTGTCGCCGAACGTACAGATCATCACCGCGCCGGTTCCGAACTCGCCGTCGACGTCGTCGTCGGCAAGCAGTTCGATCTCCTGGCCGAAAAGCGGCACTTCGAAGGTGTCGCCGATCCGATCCTCGTAGCGCTCGTCGTCGGGGTCGACGGCCATCGAGACGCAGGCGGCGAGCAGTTCGGGCCGCGTGGTGGCGATCTCGATGTCGTCGTTGCCGACGCCTTCGAAGGTGACGTAGTACAGCGTCCCGTCACGGTCCTCGTTTTCGACCTCGGCGTCGGCGATGGCGGTCTCACACCGGGGACACCAGTTGACCGGGTGTTCGTCCTGGTAGACGTAGTCCGATTCGGCCATCTCGACGAACGACCGCTGGGTCTCCCCCCAGTAGTCGTCGTTCATCGTCCGGAACTCGTGGTTCCAGTCCTGTGAGAACCCGAGCGTCAGCATCGTCTCCTTCATCGCGCCGATCTGGGACTCGGTGTGTTCGATACACCACTCGCGGAACTGCTCGCGGGAGACGTCCGTCCGGTGGATGTCGCGGTTTTCCTCGACTTTCACCTCGGTTGGCAACCCGTGACAGTCCCACCCCTGTGGGAAGAGAACGTCGTCGCCCTGCAGGCGATGATACCGGGCCGCATAATCCATGTAACACCACCCGAGCGCGTTACCGATGTGGAGGTTACCGGTGGGGTACGGCGGCGGCGTGTCGATGATGTAGTCGGGGCGCTCGTCGTCGTCATCGTAGCTGTAGACGTCCGACTCGAGCCACTCATCGCGCCATCTCTGTTCGGCTTCCTCGGGGGTGTAGCTGTCTGGAACCTCGCTCATGATTGATTTCGCGGAGACCGGTCGGTAGGGGGCAAAGCACGTGCGCGCGGCGAGAAAGTGCGCGCGGTCAGCGCCCGCGTACTACAGACCGGATCGCGCTCATACATCTTCGCTCGGACGTTCCGGATAAAAAGCTTCGCTTACGACGTCTCGCCCGCCGCGTCGTCGGCGTACAGCGTCCGCTCGTTGTATGTCCGCAACTCCTCGCGGGCCGCCGGGATCCACTCCCCGTCCTCGGCGGTCGCGTACCGGAAAAACGCTCCCGAGAGCACCGTGTGGATCATCGCCGCCGTCCGCTCCGGATCGACTTCCCGGAAGGTCCCGTCGGCGACGCCGGCCTCGACGATCGTCTCGATGCGGTCCTGGAGGACGCCGTCGCTTCTGGTGAAGTAATCGCGGTAGGCCCCGTTGTGGGGGGCCTGTCCCCGCAACTCGACGAGCGCCCGGATGAACCGCTGTGCCTCGGCCGGGGCGTCGGTGAGCACCAGCCTGTCACAGACCCGTTCCAACTCCGCCCGCGGGTCGGACGGCGGCCCCGTCTCGGTGTCGGCGCGGTAGTTTTCGAGCATGAACTCCAAGCAGGCCAACAGGAGGTCGTCCTTGCCGTCGTAGTGGTGGTAGACGAGCGAGACGCTCTTTTCGAACTCCTCGCCGATCCGCTCCATCGTCAGATCGGCGTACCCGTGGGCACAAAGCGCCCGGTAGGCCGCCGCGAGGATCTCCTCGCGCGTCGACTCGGGATCCTCAAACGCGTCCATCGTGGATGCCTCCGGACGGGGTGCTCAAAACGGTCCCGGATTCCCGAAGCGCCGGCCCGTCGGTCCTGACGGGCGGGTACGGCGGGGGGCGGAGTACGGCCGGGGCGGGAATTGGGAGGGACATACTACGGGTAACCCTCAAACCGTGTTAACACTTTTGAATAAACGTTCAATCAAAAAAGTTATACCCGCCCCGCGGCTCCGTTGATCCGATGGATTGGTCCCGCCCTCCCGCTGACGTGCGCCCTCCCCTTTCGCTCGAAGGCACTCGTCCGATCCGACGAACCGGCCCCCGATCCCGTGTCGCTTGCGGCTCCGCATCGGCCGTGACGGGACGGTGACCGCCGTGGCCGCTCCGCGTCGGTCCGTGGCCGTTCTCGTCGCCGCCGCCCTCCTCGCGCTCGCCGCCACCGCCGCGCTCTCGGGCGCGGTGGTCGGTCAGAACTCGCAGGGCGAACCGGAACTGAACGGCTACCTCCCGGACGACGAGGTCGCCCCCGGAACCGAATCCGGGTTCGTGGTTCAGGTGCAAAACGACGCCCACGTCCGTTCGGGGCCCGCCACGGAGACGGTGACGACCGCCCGCGCCGTCAGCGTCGAGATCACCGACGACGGCCCCTTCGACGTCCGGACCGGCAGAACGCCGATCGGGCCGATCCCCGACGGCTCGGTCTCTTCCGCCGAGTTCCGGGTCGTCGTCCCCGAGAATCTCGAGTCCGGCACGTACGACGTCGAGGCCCGGATCCGCTACTCCGTGACGAACCGTCAGAGTTCGAGCGGCGATCAGCGCCTGCGCCGGAGCACCCGCGAGACGTTCGAGGTGACCGTCACCGACGACGCGCTGTTCGCGATCGGCAACGCGACGACCGACGCCCAACCCGGCACGACGGGCGAGGCCGAGATCGAACTCGAAAACGTCGGCTCGGCGACGGCACACGGAACGACGGCGACGATCACGGGCGGCGGCGGCGTCACGGTCGACGGCGGACAGGCCGAGGCGTTCCTCGGGGAGTTCGACCCCGGCGAGACGCGCACGGTCGGCGTCGACATCGAGATCGCCCGCGCGATAGTCGGCGGCGAGAAGCCGATCGAAGCGGCATTCGAATACGCCGACGAAAACGGCATCGAACGCGCCGAACCCCGGACCGCGACGGGACGAATCACGCCGCTCGCCGCCCAGTCGTTCAGCGTCGAGGATCTCGAAGACACCCTCTCGGTCGGGTACGACGGTCGAATCTCCGGAACCGTCCGCAACGACGGCCCGACGCCGATCACCGACGGCGTGTTGGTGATCGAACCGGCGAGCGACTCGCTCGTGATCGAGGAGGGTCGGGTCGCGCTGTCGGAACTCGCCCCCGGCGAGACAGACGCCTTCGAGTTCCCGACCGACGTCGGCGGGCAGGCCGATCCCGGCCCGAGACAGGTCCGGTTCAGCCTCGAATACTCGAACGGCGGTCGCGAGACGACGACCGTCGGCCCGGTCTCCGAACGCGTCGTCGTCGACCCCCAACGGCAGGCGTTCACCGTCTCCGGCGAGGCGGTTCGCGTTCCGCAGGGTGGCGCGACGGAACTGTCGCTCGATCTCACCAACGAGCGGCCGGAGACGCTCCGGAACATCAACGCGAAACTCTACGCCGACAGCCCGCTCTCGACGACGAACGACGAGACGTTCGTGACCGAACTCGAGCCGGGCGAATCCGGCGAGATCCGGTTCACCCTCGCTGCCGCCGGGAGCGCGATGCCGAACACGTACCGCGTCGAACTCGACTTCCAGTACGACACCGAGCGCGGGGACACCGTGTTGTCGCGTACGTACCAACACCCCATCGAGGTGACCGAACGGGCCGACGACGGCGACGACGGGCCCTCGCCGCTTTTGATCGGCGGTGCCGCGATCGTCGCGCTCGTCCTCGTCGCCGCCGGGATCCGGTGGCGGAGACGGGACTGACGGATGGCTGCTGGGTCCGATAGCGAGGCGGATCGCTCCGACCCCTTCACGAGGCGGATCAACCCGCTGATAACGGACCGACCATGGGCTGTCGTTCTCGCCTTTCTCGCTCTCACGGCGCTTTTCGCCGGCGGGATCGGCGCGGGCGGCGACCAGCAGGCCGGCACCGACCAGTTCACCGACGACCTCGAGGAGTCACAGGCCCTAGAGGATATGGAGGAGAACTTCGGCGATGGGGTCCGGCCGAGCGGCGGGTCCAGCGCGAACCTGTTCTTGGAGGAGTCGAACGTCCTCTCGAAACCGAGCCTGTTGCGGATGCTCGAGGCCCAACACCGCCTCGAAACGCACGACACGCTCAGAGTCACCTCCACGACCAGCCCGGCGTCGCTCGCCGCCGGACAACTCGATCCGTCCGCCGAGACCCCCGACGAACAGCGCCGGGTCATCCGGGGGGCCTCCGAGCGTCGGATTCGCGGCGCGCTCGCCGACGCCGACGAGGCGCAGGGCCTCCCGATCAGCACCGACTACAACCCGACCGCCGGCTCGGCGTCGGTCGCCCAACTCGCCGTGAGCTACGACACCCCGCCGCTGTCGGACACGAGCGACCGGGCGAGCCTCCAGTTCCGGACCGTCGACATCGTCACCGGGATCGACGGCTACGAGTCCGGCGAGAACGTCGTCGTCTTCGGCGATGCGATCATCGATCAGGAGGTCAACCAACTGCTCACGGACACCGCGATCCTGGTCTTTCCGGCGGCGCTTTTGCTCATCACGTTCTTCCTCGTCGTCGCCTACCGGGACCCGATCGATCTCGGGTTAGGTGTCGTGGCCCTGCTGATGACGCTCGTGTGGACGTTCGGGTTCATGAGCTACGTGAACATCCCGTTCTCGGATTCGCTCATCACCGTGTTCCCGCTGCTTTTGGCGGTCGGGATCGACTTCGGGATCCACATCATCAACCGGTATCGCGAGGAACGAGCCGATGGTGCGACCATCGGCATGGCCATGGGGATCACCACCGAACAGCTCTCGACGGCGTTTCTCATCGTCACGATCACGACGATGATCAGCTTCATGGCGAACCTGACGAGCACGCTCGGCCAACTCCGGGATTTCGGGATCGTCGCCGCGGCCGGAATCTTGTTTACCTTTCTCATCTTCGGCGTGTTCCTGCCGGCCGGAAAGGTGGCTTTCGACGGGCTTCGGGAGGGGACCCGGTTCCCGGCGTTCGGATCGCGCCCGCTCGGACAGGAGGGGTCGATCCTCGGAACGGTGCTTCCGATCGGCACGAAGGCCGCACGTGTGATGCCCGCGGTCGTCCTCGTGTCGGCGCTCGCCATCGGGGCCGGCGGCGGGGCCTACGGGACCGGCGTCGACACCGAGTTCTCCCAGGAGGCGTTTTTTCCGGACGAAGAGCGGGTCGAACAGTTACAGGCGCTCCCCGAGCCGTTCGCGCCCTCCGAGTACACCTTCATGGCCGTCCTGAGATATCTCGAGGAGGACTTCGAGCAGAACTTCGTCGGGAGCGTGACGGTGTACATCGACGACAGGGACGTCCGCTCCGACATGGCCCTCGCCGATATCGACCGGGCGCTCGACGATCCGCCACCGGCGTTCGAGAGCGAGGACCGCAGGGCCGACGCGACGAGTATCGTCGGCGTCATGGAGTCACACGCCGAGGCCGACCCGGCGTTTGCACGCACCGTCGAACGCTACGACTCGACCGGCGACGGGATCCCCGACAGGAACGTCGACGTCGTGTACGAGGAACTGCTGGCGTCGTCGGCCGGCGACCGGGCCCGGAACTCGCTGACCGAGGACCGGAGCGCGACCCGGATCCAGTATCAACTCGACGTCGACACCGACGGGGCGGATGCGACGGCCGCCGCCCAGGAAGTCGCCGACGGGATGCGCCTCGACGCGGTGCCGACCGGCAGTCTCGTCGTCAATCAGGTGGTTATCGACCGGATCACCGAGTCGGCGATCAACAGCCTCATCGTCGCCTTTCTGCTTACGGCGGTGTTTCTCATGCTCTCGTATCGGTGGCTCGAGGGGCGTGCCGTCTACGGGCTCATCAACCTCGTCCCGGTGTTGGTCACCGTCGGCGCGCTTGCGGGGTCGATGCGGTACTTCGGGATCCCGCTGACGCCGTTTAACGCGCCGATCCTCTCGGTGTCGATCGGCCTCGGCGTCGACTACACGGTCCATTTCATGCACCGCTTCGTCGACGAGTTCGAGGCCGGCGAGGACGTCCACGACGCGCTCCGTGTCACCGCACAGGGGACCGGCGGCGCGCTGACCGGAAGCATGTCGACGACCGTCTGTGGGCTCGGCGTGCTGTACATCGCGATCATCCCGCTTATCGCCGACTTCGGGCTGTTGCTTGCGTTGGGCGTGCTGTACGCGTATCTCGCCTCGATCCTCGTGTTGCCCTCGGTGGTCGTCGCCTGGTACGCCCTCGAGACGCGGTACGTGCCGGTGGCGCTCGCCGCGGTCGGGCGGCGCTGACGCGCCGCCGTCCTCCCGGCGGGACCTGGCCAACCCGGCCGGAGCCGAAGACCCTTTTTTTAATGCTCCCGTAATCAGTTCATGAAACGTCAGACGCGGCGACGGTTTCTGGTCGGTGCGGCCGGCGTTGCCGCCGGGCTCGCCGGCTGTACGACCGGCGCCCGCGACGCGCCGGACCCCGTCCAACCGGCCGAGACACCCCCTGATACCGACTCTCAGTACACCGCGGCCTACGAGGGAACGATCGATTCAGTCGCTTTCGTCGGCGACGAATCCGGCGGCGGCTCCGGCTTCGTCTACGATGGTGTCGTCGTCACGAACCAACACGTCGTCAGGGACGCCGAAACGATCAACGTCCGCTTCGAGAACGGCGAGTGGCGGGACGCCGGCGTCACCGCAACCGACGTGTACGCCGATCTCGCGGTGCTTTCGACCGATATTCCCGACTACGCCCGCTCGCTCTCGTTCGTCTCCTCCGTCCCCGCGGTCGGCACCGAAGTGCTCGCTTTGGGCAGTCCGTTCGGGCTCGAATCATCGGTTTCCGCGGGGATCATAAGCGGCCGAAACCGGTCGCTGCCGAACGAGCAGACCGGCTTTTCGATCCCGAACACCGTCCAGACGGACGCCGGATTGGACCCCGGAAACAGCGGCGGCCCGGTCGTCACGATGGACGGGGCGGTGACCGGCGTCGCCGTCGCGGGGGCGGGAACGAGCGTCGGCTTCGCCGTCTCGCCGCTGCTCTCACGGCGGGTGTTGCCGGAACTGATCGAGACGGGCAACTACGACCACCCGTTCCTCGGGATCCAGCTGGTGGAGGTGTCGCCGGCGGTCGCGGCGGCGAACGACATCGGCGAACCGCGGGGGATCATGGTCGTCCAGACGACCGAGGACGGGCCCGCCGGCGAGACGCTACGGGGAGCAACGGACGAGACTACGGTCGACGGCCGTCCCGTGCCGATCGGCGGCGACGTGCTCGTCGAACTCGACGGGACCCGGATCGACTCGAATGCGGACCTCGGGACGAAACTCGCGCTCGAACTCTCGGCCGGCGACCGCGTGCAGGCGACGGTCCTTCGCGACGGCGAGCGTCAGGAAGTGACGGTCGGGATCGGCAGACGGCCGGAACCGTAACCTAGTCGTCTTCGTCCGCAGTTTCGGCCGCTTCGAGCGCGCTTCGGAGTTCCGGTATCGTGGCCGTGAGTTCGCTCACCTGCTCGTGGGCGTCCGCGATCCGCGTCAGCGTCCCCTCGAGTTCGCCGATTTCCGCCTCGAGGTCGTCGGCGTCCTCGAACGCGTCGGCTTTCCGCCCGATCGCGAACCACTTTTTGGCGTCCCGGAGGTGCTCCTCGGCGTCGCCGGTATCGAGTGCGCCTTTCAATCCGTTGAGAACCCCGAGCGTGTTGTCGGCCTCGACGTCCCAGACGGCGGCCGATTCCGGAAGGGCCGCCTTCGCCGCCGCGAGGCTCGATTCCACGTCCTCGCGCATCTCCGTGGCGGCTTCGTCGAACAGATCGTCGTCGTCGAGTGTGGCCTGGCTCATACCTAACAGTTCGCACGCCCGCGGTTAAAAACACGCCGCAAAGCGGAAGTGAAACGCCGGCATCCGCGGGCCGTTATCGTGGCTTCTCCCCTCCGTCGCCGCTATTTCGTCAAAACGACCGCCTCAGCCCTCGATCTGCTTGAGTTCCATCCGCGGGTAGTCGCCGTCCATCGCCATCGCGGCGACGACGGTGTGGCCCTCGTATTCGATCGTGATCTCGACCTCCATGAACCGCCCCGTGAGTTCCGTGTAGTCGGCCGACTGCTCAGCGAGCTCCGCCCCGAGCGCGTCGTCGAGAATCTCGACGTCGACGCCGGCACAGAACGGCTGGTTCCCGATGGCCTCCTCGATCGCCCGTTCGAGGCTCGCGCTGCTGTCGGGCGACACCGGCGTCCCGGCGAACTGGTGATAGAGGCTCCCGAACTTGATTCCGGCCTCGAAACAGGCCGTCTGGGGTGTCGTCGGCTCCATACGCCCCGGTCGGCGGCCGGCCACTAATCGGTTCGGCCTCCGGCCGGTTCGGCCGCCCCGTCTCCGGTACCGAGGCCCTTTTTGCCCGCTGTACCCCTCGATAAGTGTATGGAGACGTTCGCGGTTCCGGGGCTCCCGGAGATCGAGGCGGGCGACGACCTCGCCGCGCTCATCGCCGACCGGGTCGAGTTCGACGACGGCGACGTGCTCTGTGTCGCGAGCACGGTCGTCTCGAAAGCCGAGGGGCGGAAAGCCGACCTCTCGGCGTTTCCGGCCTCCGAACGGGCCGAGCGGATCGCCGCTCGGCTCGAATCGGTGACCGGCGAGTCGAAGGACCCCCGGTTCGCACAGGCGGTCCTCGAGGAGAGCGAGGAACTGCTCACCGACGCCCCGTTTTTGCTCGCCGTGACGCGGTTCGGACACATCACCGTCAACGCGGGCATCGACCGCTCGAACGTCCCCGGCGCCGAACTCCTCCTGTTGCCCGAGGATCCGACCGCCTCGGCCGAACGCCTCTCGTCGTCCCTCGGCGTCCCGGTCGTCGTCACCGACACGTCGGGTCGCCCGTTCCGGTACGGCCAACGCGGCGTCGCCCTCGGGTGGGCCGGCCTCCCGGCGGCCCGCGACTGGCGCGGCGAATCCGACCGTGACGGCCGCGAACTCGGCGTGACCGTGCAGGCGGTCGTCGACGAACTCGCCGCGGCGGCGAATCTCGTCGCCGGCGAGGGCGGTGGCGGAACGCCCGCCGTCGTGGTCCGTGGGTGGGCGTTCGGCGATCACGCCGGCAGCGACGACCTCTTCCGTCGCGAGGAGGACGACATCGTCCGCGAAGCACTCCGTGAGTGGGAGTTCGACGCGTGACTCCCGCCCGCTACCGTCCCGCCGAGGACGGACCGAACCAAGACCAATGCTAGGTATCGAACTCACCCCCGAACATCCCGTCAGTCGCATCGCCGAACTCGGCGAACACGCCGAAGCAAACGGCTTCGACACCGTGTTCAGCTCCTGTCACTACAACAACCGAGACCCCTTCGTCGCGCTGGATCGGATCGCCCAGCGGACGGAGTCCGTCCGGCTCGGTCCGGGCATCGCGAACCCCTACGAGACCCACCCCGTCACGCTCGCCTCGCGGGTCGCCTCCCTCGATGAAGCCTCCGGAGGCCGCGCCGTGTACGGTATCGGCCCCGGCGACCGCTCCACGCTGGAGAACCTCGGGTTCGAACACGACCGGGCGCTTCGACGGGTTCTGGAGGCGTTCAAAGTCGCCCAGGACCTCTTCGACGGCGAGCGCGTCGACCACGACGGCACGTTTCAGGCGACGGACGCGGGGTTGAACTTCGAGGCCCCGAGCGAGTCGATCCCGATCTACGTCGGCGCACAGGGGCCACAGATGATCCGGATGTCGGCGAAACACGCCGACGGAATACTTCTGAACGGCTCACATCCGAAGGACATCGCGTGGGCGGCCGACCAGGTCGCGGCGGGCAAAGAGGAGCGCCCGGCCGAGCGCGGCGAGTTCGACTTCGCCGCCTACGCGTCGGTGTCGCTTTCCTCGGACGCCGACGCGGCCCGCGAGGCCGCCCGCCCGCCGGTCGCGTTCATTACGGCGGGGGCGGCCCCACCCGTTCTGGATCGACACGACATCGACCGCGAGACGGCCGAGACCATCGGTACTCACATCTCGGCCGGCGAGTTCGACGCCGCTTTCGAGGCCGTGACGGACGGGATGATAGACGCCTTCTGCATCACGGGCACGCCCGAAGAAGTGGAGGACCGGATCGACGCTGTGCTCGAGCACGCCGACAGCTTCGTCGCGGGATCGCCGCTCGGCCCGGAGCTCGACGAGGCGATCAGGCTGGCTGGTTCGGTTCTTCCGACCCGGACAGACCCTGCTTGATCGCGGCGCCGACCGCCCCGAGCGTCGCGACGCCGAAGACGGTAACCGCGAACCCGGTGATGATCGCGCCGCTGAGCATCATCGCGGCGACGAGCGGATCGACGCTCGCGATCGCCGCAAACTGCTCGAGCGCACCGACGGTGTTCTCCCGGACCCCGGTCTCGATTTCGACCATACTCGACCGTGGGGGCCGGTCCTACTTGTGTGTGTCCGTCTCCGGCCGTCGGGTCCCGCCCGTGGGACGCCCTCATTGTTCAAGTGGTTGGCACGCCACCGAACGGTATGGAAGACGCCTCGCTCGAGGAGTTTCTCGACGATACGGCCGGCGGCGACGAGGGGGTCGACGGGAGCGAACCGGAGGAGGACGGATGCGACGCGGACGACAGCTCCGATACGGCCCGGGAAGGCGACGGGGACGGCGGCACCACCGGATCGACCGACGCCGATCACGTGGCGTCGCCCGGCCCCGAATCCGCCGACTCGACCGACGCCGACCGGACGCGGTCGACCTACGCGTGGGATCCTGCGGGGGTCGCCTGTCCGGACTGCGGTGCGGTCGTCGGACGGCGCTGGCGGGACGGCGACCGGTTCGTCTGTGCCGAGTGCAAGGCGTGGTAGCTGCCGGCGTCGCTCCGACAACGAAAAGACCCGCCCCGCACAAGCGTGAGTATGCGAATCGCCGTGCCCAACAAGGGGCGTCTCCACGAGCCGGCGCTCGAACTGCTCGAACGCGCCGGCCTCCACGTACAGGACGGCGCCGACCGGAAGCTGTATGCGAACACCGTCGACCCGGACGTGTCGGTGCTGTTCGCCCGCGCGGCCGACATCCCCGAGTACGTCGGTGACGGGGCGGCGGCGCTCGGCATCACCGGCTTAGACCAGGCCCGCGAGTCCGAAAGCGATCTCGTCGAGCTTCTCGACCTCGAGTTCGGGGCCTGTCGGCTCGTCCTCGCCTCGCCCGAGGACGGCGGCGTCACCTCGCCCGAGGAGCTTTCGGGCGGCACCGTCGCCACGGAGTTTCCGAAGATCACGCGACACTACTTCGAGGAGCTCGCTATCAGCCCGGAGATCGTCGAGGTGTCGGGTGCGACCGAACTGACGCCGCACGTCGACATCGCCGACGCCATCGTGGACATCACCTCGACGGGGACGACGCTGCGGATGAACCGCCTCTCGATCGTCGACGAGGTGCTCGAGTCGTCGGTTCGACTGTTCGCCGACCCGGGCCTCGCCGACGAGCCGAAGGTCGACCAGATAACGACCGCGTTCCGGTCGGTGCTCGACGCCGACGGGAAACGCTACGTGATGATGAACGTACCAGCGGATGCCCTCGAAGAAGTGAAAGCGCAGATCCCCGGCATGGGCGGGCCGACGGTGATGGACGTCGCGGGGCAAGACGCCGTCGCCGTCCACGTCGTCGTCGACGAGCGGGAGGTGTTCGAGGTGATCCCCGACCTGAAAGCGGCCGGCGCGAGCGATATACTCGTCACCGAGATCGAACGGCTCGTCCCGTAGCCGCGTCCCGCCGACGGCCGCGGGGCGAACGTGCTCCCGTTTATAACTCTCGCTCGTGTTTGAGCGCGTCACGATCGACGTCGGTGACGTCGTCGTAACCCGCAAGCCCCATCGTCAGATCCAACTCGGAGAGGGTGTTCTCGAGCACCCACTCGACGCCCTCCTGGCCGGCCATCGCGAGGCCGTAAGCGAACGGTCGGCCCAACATGACCGTGTCGGCCCCCAACGCGAGCGCTTTGAACGCATCGGAGCCACGCCGGACCCCGCTATCGAAGAGCACCGGTGCGTCGTCACCCACCGCCTCGGCGACGGCCGGGAGTGCCTCGACGGCGCTTATCGAGCCGTCGACCTGCCGGCCGCCGTGCGTCGACACCTGTACCGCGTCCGCGCCGTGTTCTATGGCCAACCGCGCGTCGTCGGGGTGTAAGACCCCTTTGAGAACGATCGGGAGGTCCGTGTGTTCACGCAGGAACGCCATGTCCTCCCACGTGAGCGATTCGTCGCCGAAGACTTCGAGAAAGCGGTCGACGGCAGCCTGTGGGTCCTCCTCCGGCCGGGCGTCGAGCGAGGCCCGAAACGCCGGATCGCTGAAGTAGTTCGCCACGCCTTCCCCCTCGAGAAACGGGTAGTACCCGCGCTCGAGAAGCCGATCCCGCCATCCGAGCGTCGGAGCATCGACCGTGAGAACGATCGCGTCGTAGCCGGCCGTCTCCGCGCGGTCCAGAAAACTCCGCGCGACCGAGCGGTCGGAGCTCCAGTAGAACTGGAACCACTTCGTGGTCTCACCGAGCGTCTCCGCGACGGCCTCCATCGGCGTCGAGGACAGCGAACTCAGCGTGAACGGGACATCGAGTTTCGCACACGCTCGGGCGGTGGCCGCCTCCGCCCCGTCGTGAAGCAGCGACTGGATCCCGAGCGGGGTGATCATCATCGGGAACTCGTGGGTGTTGCCGAACAACTCCACTGTGAGGTCCCTGTCGTCGACCCCGCGCAACATCCGGGGAACGATTCGGTAGGCGGAGAAATCGCGGTTCCGCTCGAACGTCTCCTCGGTTCCCGATCCGCCGTGGACGTACGCGCGGGCGGTCTCGTCCATGTTCTCCCAAGCCGCCTCGCGGATCCCCCCGAAATCGATCGGATACGGCGGCGTCTCGCCGTCGTACATGCCGTCACGGTAGATGTTCCGAACGCGGCGGTTACCGAACCCGGGCGCGGGTTCGTCTGATTCACTCATGCGCATCGTTCGCGGTCGTCCGTTGTGAATATCACGCTCCCGGTCGTTTTCGACCGGGGCGCGACTGCCCCCGGTTCGCTCACGACGGGCCCGGGGTCCGTTCGATGTGCGAACAACCCCACCGAACGGTGCGCCGTTCGACCGCGTTCGGCGGCTGCTGTGTCCCGATAGGAGTCGTATCGCCCCCGTCCCACGGTGTCGCGTCCACCCCATGTTCTTCGTGGACGAACTCTCCGAGTGTCCCGCCGGTGTCAGCGGGTTCGACGGACGGGATCGAGCGACGGCTTCGTCCTCGGAGGGAAAACAATCCGACCGGACGCGGTACTCACCCCCCGGTTTCGCCGCTGTCAGCCGTCGAGCAGGCCGAGTTCCTCGAGCCGGGAGACGATCTTGTCGACTGCCTTTTTGGCGTCGTCGGGCTCTTTGCCGCCGGTGATGACGAGTTTGCCGGAACCGAACAGCAGGGCGACGACGTCGGGGTCGTCGAGACGGTAAACGAGGCCGGGGAACTGCTCGGGTTCGTATTCGATGTTCTCCAAGCCGAGGCCGATCGCGATGGCGTTGAGGTTGAGGTTGCGGCCGAGATCGGCGCTCGTGACGATGTTCTGGACGACGATTTCGGGGTCCTCGTCGACCTGGATTTCGAGATCGCGAAGCTTATCAAAGACGATGCGGAGCGACTCGTGAACGTCGTCGGTCGATTTCGCGCCGGTGCAGACGATCTTTCCGGAGCGGAAGATGAGTGCGGCGGATTTGGGGTTTTGGGTCCGGTAGACGAGGCCGGGGAACTGCTCGGGATCGTAGTCGGCGCCCTCGAGGTCCATAGCGACGCTCTGTAGATCGAGCTCCTGACCGATACCCGTCGAGGCGACGACGTTCTCGATATTGATAGTCTCCTTTGGGTCCTGCATGTTTCGACTTAAAACACGTATTTAAGGTTTATAAATGTGGGTGGTCGTTTCCCGCGGTCCGTCGGGGGCCGGACGGACCGCTTCGGGTGTTTGTCAACCGAATCTGTTTTGCCGCCGGCTTCGAAACACGGTGTCGTGACCGCCGTCGAGGAGTGGGAGCGAGCGCTCGAAGCGGCCGGCGAGTTGACGAGCGACGCCGCCGACCGCATCATCGCCACCCACGGAGACCGCGGCGTAACGGCCATCGAAGCGGTCGGCGAACGTCGGGTGAAGGGCTACCGGGATTTCACCGTCGTGGTCGGCCACTCCGAGGAGTACGTCATCGAGGCCGGCGGTTGCGACTGTGAGGACAGCCGGTACAACCTCGATCCCGAGGATCCCGAACAGCTCTGTTGGCACGTTATCGCGGCGAAGGTCGCCCGCCGGATCGACGCCGTCGACGACCACGACATGTGGTACTCGGAAGTCCGGGAGTTCTTATAAATGGACCACGACCGCCTCCACGCCCGAAAGCCGACACACGACATCGGCCGGTGGTTGAGCGGCGTCGTCGAATCGATCGGCGAGCGTGACGGCCACTGCGTCGTCACGGTTCGCCCCGACGACGGCGGGTCGGTCGACCTCCTCGTCACGTTCGCCGTTCGCGATCTGTTCGTGAGTCGGCTGGACATCGAGGAGGGCGCCTCACCGGTCGGCGAGCGCGTCTGGTACCGCGTCCGCGGCGGATGACTACGACAACTCCTCGGGCGCCGTGCGATCGGTTTCGGGCCGCGATAGCTGCCCGCAGTCCGGGACGTTTCCGTCGTCGAGACTGATGCAGCCGCGTTTCCAGAGTGTCCCGTTTAGCCCGGCCGTCACCCGACGGAGCGAGTCGATCGCCCCGGTATGTGGCTCGCTTTCGACGAATCTCGACCACGCCTCCAGCGAGCCGAATCCGAAGACAAACTTCGCTTCCGGGGAGGGCCCGTTCGTGTTGTACCGCACCTCGAACGACGCGACCGAATCGTGTGCGATCCACTCGAGGCTATCCTCCGACAACCACTCGTCGTACTCGGCCCGACACGGCTCCATCACGTCGAACTCGATCACGTACCGATAGGGTGTGGTCATGTGTGCTCACCCCGTCGATGGAGCGTCCGTCTCCGTAGGTCGTGTACGTCCCCTCATACGTGATACGTTGTTTCCGAGGACGGATACGGGTGGGGGTCAACAGTTTACGGTTTTAAATGTATGTGCGGGAGTCCTCGGATCGACGGACGATACGACACGCAGGTGGACGACTATCCGAACGCGCCGACCGCGAGCTTCGACTCGACCGCGGTCAGGCGCCGGGACATCGCCGATTTCGAGATCCCGAGCTCGTCCGCGAGGTCACCCATCTCCGTTTCCCGCGGAGTCCGGTAGTATCCCGACGCGATCGCGAGTGCGACGGCCTCGCGCTGCTTTTCCGTTATTCTGGATAAATCAAGCGTCACGGGCTCCGAGCGATCGGTTTCGGCCACATCGACCCGGGTGAGGCGACGAAGCGACACTCCATCGGTGGCTGTTTTGAGTTCCTCGACGAGGCTCGTGAGGCGCTCGCGGTCGGGGAGGTACGTCTCGACAACGAGGTGGTCGTCTCCGACCTCGGTCACTTCCGGGATACAGTCGAACTCGAGAAAAACCGGACAGTGACACGTCGACTCGAGTTCCCGCTTCGAGTGGACGATCTCGGGGCCCGGGCCGTCCGACCCGTCCGTCCGTGTGATCTCCGCTCGCGTGTGGCACTCGTCCCCGAGGAAGCTCCGGGCGACGTCGTCGATCCCGCTCTCGTCCAGCGGACACGAGCCTCCATCCGACGGAACGATGCGGAATTCGGCGTAGAGTCGGTAGGTCGTCCCCGGCGATCAAAACGAGACTTCGTCGATGTCGATCCCGGCGTTCGATCCCCGGTCGTCGTAAAAACGCCGACCGACGTACTCGCTTTTGATCGTCCCGATGACCGTATCGTAGAGGTCGTCGGCCGAGTGGAACTTCTCCGCATCCGTCCGGTCCAGTACGTCGCCGACTGTCTCCGGGTCGTCCGTCAACCCCTCTATTTCAACGTCACCGAGCGTTTCGAGCACTGTCCCGCGCTCGACCGGAAACGTTAGTTCGCCGCCGAATCGGTCCCTGGCGTTAGATAATCTCATATTTGGTGATCGTGTATCGGCACCCCTGGCGTCGTGAACGGGTTCGCACTCGCCGACCCCTCACCGTTGACGAGGGCGTGCCGACTGCACACGAAAACAGTGTTTATAACAATTAATAATGTTGTCGATACGGGCGAATTTCGAGCGTATTCCGAAGCGATCCGGCCGGGCCGCCCCGTCCGGACGCGAACCGGTCTCCCCGACCCGCTCACTGCGGGACGACCGAGATCGTCCGCCCGTGATCGATCGCGTCCTCGAGTTCCTCGGCGATGGCCGACCCACGCGACACCTGTATCTCGCCGCCGCGAGAGACGGTCGCGGTAAAGAGGTACTCGTCGTCGGCCCGCACTTCGACCGTCTCGCCGTGGCGGTCGCCGAGGGGGATGACGACGTGGCGGTTCGTGATCTCCGGGGTGACGATCTCGCCGGCCGTCGTCGACCCACCCCCGGACGCGGCGCCGCCCGAGTGCCCCTTCGGGCGCTCGGAGAACGTCCGGACGTCGATGTCGATCCCGAGGCGGTCCTCGATCCCGCTGATCCGGCCGCCGCCCTTGCCGATCACGTAGGAGATGTCGTCGTCGTCGACCCAGACGACGGCGGTGTTCGACCCCTGGAGTTCGACCTCGACGTGGCCGCTCGCGATCGATCGGATCTCCCGTTCGATCTCCTGTTTCGCGACGCGCTCGACGCCGGTTTCCGCGCCGGCCCCGTCCCCGGCACCGTCGAGCGGGACGGTGACGACCTGGCGGTTGAACGTGTAGATCTCGTAGGCCGGCGTGCCGGTCTCGAAGTCCTCGATAACGATCACCGGGCGGGCGAGGTCCTCCTCGACGAGGCCGTGCGGGACCTTCACCTCGGTCGTCACGTCGTAGACCGTGTGAACCTCCCCGGCCTCGATGTAGACGACGGTGTCGACGATCTGGGGGATCATCCCCAACTCGACGCGACCGACGAGTCGCTGGAGGGCGTCGATCGCCCGCGTCGCGTGAACCACGCCGATCATCCCCACACCCGCGAGGCGCATGTCGGCGAACGTCTCGAAATCGGAGGTCTTCCGGACCTCGTCGTAGATGGTGTAGTCCGGCCGGACCATCAAAAGCGAGTCGGCGGTGTTCTCCATCGAGCCGTCCAGTTCGGTGTATTGGGTGATTTCGGGGCCGACCTGGAGGTCCCGTGGCTTCTCCATCGTCTTGACGACGTACCCCGAGTCGTTGAGGAACTCCGCGACGGCCTGGGCGAACGTCGATTTCCCGGCCCCGGGCGCCCCGGAGATGAGGACGCCGCGTTGGTGTTCGGTGAACCGCTCGCGGAGGGCGTCGGCCTTCTCGTAGTCGTCGAGGTCCGTTTTAACGATCGGCCGGACGACAGTCACCTCGATCCCGTCGGAAAACGGCGGTTCGGCGACGGCGATCCGCATGTCCCGTATCTGGACGATCGTCATGCCGTCCCCGGAGAGTTCGACGAACCCGTCGCTCTCGGAGCGGGCGGCGTTGACGACGTTGTCCGCGACCGTCCGCATCTCCGCCTCGGTCAGGATTTCCTGGCCGATCGGCTTGTAGGCCATCTCGCCGATCGTGCCGCGTTTGGCCATCGGCCGGACGCCGGTCCTGAGGTGGACCGACATCGTCTCGCTGTCGAGGTACTCCTCGACGGCGAGGTCGGGGGCCTCCTCGACCCGCGGTTCGATGTACTCGACGGCGATTCCCTTCGCCTTCGCCACCTCGCTTTGGACGATGTCGCTCGTCAGAAGCGTCGCCTCGTGGCGCTCCGCAAGGTCGCGGATCAGCGCGTCGATCTCGCCCTCCCCGGCGTCGCGTTTCTCGATCGCGTCGGGGCGGCGACCGACGTACTCGAGCGTGATCTCCCTGTCGTCGGCGAGTTCGGCCAGCCGCTGAAGCTCTTCGAGCCCGGCCCACCCGCTGTCGCGGCCGTCGTTGGCCTGGGACTCCAACTCGCCGACGACCGCCTCGGCGATGTAGACGGTCCCGACGCCGTCGGTCTCGACGCGTTCGGAGGCGCGACCGTCGATAACCGCGCTCGTGTCCGGCAGAATATCCATACCGTCGGATCGGGCCCGAACCCGTATAAATACCGTGATAAGTGGTTTTCCGCGACCCACAGCACCGGGACGGTTTCCGGGGCAACGGCCCCCGTCCCGTGGCTTCTTCTCCGCCGCGGTCATAGGCGACGCATGGCGACAACGGACGGATCGACGGCGTACGATGACCTTCTCGAACGGTACGGGCGAGCGACCTATCTCAGCGACGCGAACGCGGTGTTGAGCTGGGATCAGGAAGTGATGATGCCCGAGGGTGGAACCCCGGCCCGTTCGAAACAGCGCGGGGCGGTCTCGGCCGTCTCACACGATATCATGGTCGACGACGAGACGGCCGAGTTGCTTTCGACACTTTCGGATGCGGAACTCGCGGCCGAGGAAACTGCCGTCGTCCGCGAGATCCGGCGCGAACACGAGCGGAAAATCCGAGTCCCGACCGACCTCGTCGAGCGGATCAGCGAGGAGACGTCCGAAGCCCACCCGGCCTGGAACGAGGCGAAGGAAAACGACGACTTCGACGCCTTCGCACCGACGCTCGAACGGCTGCTCGATCTCAAACGGCAGTACGCCGAACACGTCGACCCGGACGCCGACACGTACGCGACGCTGTTTGCGGACTACGAGCCGTACCTCGACCTCGACACCGCCGAGCGGATCCTCGAGGAACTCCGGGAGGGGCTCGTCCCGTTGATCGAGTCGATCGGCGACTCGGAGGCGGAGCCGCACACCCTCGAGGGGAGGTTTCCCGAAGCCGACCAGCTCGCGTTGACCCGGGAGGCGCTCGACACCCTCGGCTACGACTTCGACCACGGCCGTCTCGACACTTCCCCCCATCCCTTCTCGACGGGGACGCAGTTCGACGCCCGGGTCACGGCCCGCTTCGACGAGTCCGAGCCGCTGGACTCGCTCGCCTTGACGCTCCACGAGTTCGGCCACGCGGCGTACACGCTCGGACTGCCGCGGGAGGCGTACGGCTCGCCCCTCGGCGAACACCGCGGCCTGTCGGTCCACGAGTCCCAATCGCGGCTCTTCGAGAACCACGTCGGCCGGAGCGAACCCTTTTGGGCGCTGTTCGCCGACCGGTTCAACGCACACCACGGCACCGACCTCGTGCCGAGAGAGGCTTACGAAGCGGTAAATCGAGTGTACGACGACAACCCCATTCGGGTCGAGGCCGACGAGTTGACCTACCACCTCCACATCGTGTTGCGCTTCGAGATCGAGCGCGAACTGCTCGCGGGAGACCTCGATGTCGCTGAGGTGCCCGCGGCCTGGAACGACCGGATGGAGACGTATCTCGGCGTCCGACCCGACACCGACGCCGAGGGCTGTCTGCAGGACATCCACTGGAGCCACGGCTCATTCGGCTACTTCCCGACGTACTCGCTGGGCAGCGTCCTCGCTGCCCAACTGTACGCGGCGGCCGAGGACGACATCGGGGATCTCGACGGACGGATCGCGGCCGGGGAGTTCGAGGACCTCCACGAGTGGCTCACCGGGAACGTCCATCGCCACGGCCGCCGCTACACGACCGACGAACTGATCGAGCGGGCGAGTGGCGAACCGCTCACCGCCGACTACTTCCTCGAGTACGCGGAGGCGAAGTTCGGGGAACTGTACGATCTGGATCAGTGAGGGCCCCGGATCGTACCGGCCCGGGAGATAGAACAGGTGTCCTCCGCGCCGGCTCATCCGCCTTGGGGTTATAAATCGACGCGGCGTCTCACGGGATGGACGGGGGTCGTTTTTATAAACTCCGCCGGCTCCCCCGGCTCTGACGGCGCTGGCTGCTTTTCTATCAGCTTGAAAACCCCCGCCGGCTCGACGGTGTTCGCTCGGTCCCCTCGCTTACCCGCCGGGTTCCGCCGTGCGCGCTCCCGACGGTCGCGTGCTTGCGTCGGCCGGACGGGGTCGAGCCGACGGCCACTTTGGGTCCACCCGGACGACCGCACCGAACCGCACGCCTCCCCATCCGATTGTGTTGCTCGGTCGGTTCCCTGCACCTTTCATCCCTCGCACGTGGGTCCGTGGCCGGCCCTCGCGCCGCTCGAGCGCGGCCACGGAGCGCGCCAGGAATTCCGTGAGTCGCGCCGCGCCACCGGAACGTGTCCCTTATCGCCCTCGGCTCTCGAACGGGGAGTATGGAGGTCACGGAGGGAGCCGTCACGGTCGAGGTGCCGGAGGAGCGCCACGGCGCGAGCGAAGGCTCCGGCAGCGGCGTTTTTTATAATCCCGTACAGGAGTTGAACCGCGATATCACGGCCGCCGTCCTCCGGACCGTCGGCGACGACTGCGATTCGTATCTCGACGCGATGACCGCGAGCGGGATCCGGGCGGTCCGGGCCGCCGAGGCGGGCTATGCGGCGACCGGCTGTGATGTCGATAGCGACGCGGTCGAACTCGCCCGGTCGAACCTCGAACGTAACGGGCTCCCCGGTGAGATTCACCGCCGGAACGTCAACGCGCACATGCACGAAAACGCTCACGACGTCGTCGACCTCGACCCCTTCGGGACGCCGATCCCCTTCGCCGATGCGGCGTTTCGGAGCGCCCGGGAGTACGTCTGCGTGACGGCGACCGACACGGCGCCGCTGTGTGGCGCCCACTTCGAGAGCGGGGTCAGGAGTTACGGCGCGGTCCCGCGAAACACCGAATTCCACGCCGAGATGGGGCTTCGGGTCCTGCTATCGGCGCTCGTCCGGACGGCGGCGCGCTACGACGTCGCCGCGACCCCGGTGTTGAGCCACGTTTCGAGCCACTACGTCCGGACGTATCTCCGCCTCGACGGCGGCGCGCGGGCCGCCGACCGACTGCTCGAGGAGTTGGGCTACGTCGACCACTGCCAGCGGTGTCTGTGGCGCGAGCACGATCACACCCTCGTTGCCGATCCGACCGTCGAGTGCCCCGAGTGCGGTCAGTCGACGTGGACGGCCGGCCCACTCTGGCTCGGGCCGACCCACGAACCCGGGTTCGTCGACCACGTCGCGGCGACCGTCCCCGAGTCGTTCGGGACCGCCGACGCGGCCCGCGACCTCCTCGGGACGGTCGCTGGTGAACTCGATCGACCGACCCACTACGACCAACACCGGCTGTATAAACGGTGGGGCGAACCGAGCATTGCGATGGACGAGTTCCTCGAGGCGCTCCGGGCGGCCGGTCACGACGCCTCCCGGACGCACTACGGCGGAACGACGTTCAAGACGGACGCCGACGTCTCGGAGATCCGGGCCGCAGTACCGTGATCGGAGCCGCTCACAGGGATCATCGTCGGCGCTCGTAACGTCCCCGCGAGGAACCGAGAACAACCGCGGAACGACGGGTCGGAAAACGTCCGGTCGGCGACGATGATCCCTCCCCGTTCCCACCGATTATATGTAGCCGTCACTCGTATCCGAACCCGTGACTGGGTACGTCGACCGGACGGTGACGGTTGTACGCGGCGTCACCGCCGGAGTACAGTCCGACCGGGTTACCTTTATCGCCGCGGGCTTGGCGTACTACGCGTTCATTTCGCTCATTCCGCTGTTGTTGCTCGCGCTCGTCGTCACCTCCTTTCTCGGCGACGACGAACTCGTCGCCACGCTCGTTGCCGAGGTCTCTCGGACGCTCGGCGAGGGGGCCGGGGGAGCGCTCAGAGACGCCCTCACCGGCGCTGCCGGCCGCGGCGGGGCGACGATCTTCGGGCTCGCCGTGCTCCTCTGGTCGGGGCTGAAGCTGTTTCGGGGCCTCGACATCGCCTTCTCGGAGGTGTACGGTGCCCCCGGGCCGGACACGATACTGGATCAACTCCGAAACGCGACGGTCACCCTCGGCGCGGTCGGACTCGGCGTCGCGGCGACGGTCGCCGTCGGCGCGATCATCGCCGGTCTCGGCCTCGACTCGATCGTCGCGGGCCGCGATGTGGTCGGCGTCGTCGGCTCCATCGGCCTCGTCGCGGCGCTTACCGTCGTGCTTTTGCCCCTCTACTACGTCCTCCCCGGAGTCGATCTCCCCGTCCGCGAGGCGCTCCCGGGGGCGGTCCTCGCCGCGGTCGGGTGGACGGCGCTACAGACCGGGTTCAGGCTGTATGCGACCGTTGCCGGCAGTTACGAGGCCTACGGCGTCATCGGCGGCGTACTGTTGCTCGTGACGTTTCTGTACTTCGGGGGGTTGATCCTCCTTTTGGGGGCCGTACTCAACGCCGTGTTGGCCGGAGGGGCCGACGAGCGAACGGGGATGGCGGCCGCGCCCGACGCGCCGTCGCCGGAGCCGACCACAGTACTCGAGGAAATCATGACACGTGATCGACCAGACGACGACGCATCGGCCGAGGAACTCCGCGAGGACCTCGAAGCACTCTACGACGAACTCGATCGCTTCGAGGACCGGATCGACGACCGGACGCTCCACCGCGAGGAGATCGAGCGCGACCTGAAAAAGTATGTCCGGGCGCGGATCAGACGCGGGAAGGCCCGCGGCTGGGGGCCGTATCTCGTCCTGCTGTACGGCACCGCGATGACGCTTGGGGCCTTCTATTTCCTCTCGAGCGGCTGGGCAGTGCTCGCGATGCTCGTCATCTGGCTGTCGACGCTCGGGCTGTACGCGTTGATGCTCGTCGTCGGGACGACGGTGGCGGCCGCCGGGCTGCCGGGCCGGCTGAAGGACCGATTCGAGAGTCGATGAGCCGCGGGATCGGCGAGATCGAGTTCGCCGCCGGACTCCCCGACGCGGTCGCGTTCGTCGCCGCGCTCCTCACCGCCCTCGGCGACGTGTGGTTCGTCTTCGCGTTGCTCGGCACGCTCTATTGGTTCGGGAGTTCCCTCCCCGGGCCGGTGGCGCTGTCGCGGCGACACGCCGCGTTCGTGATCGCATTGGCCTTCGGCGGCCTCGCCGTCGTGACGACGCTGAAGGAACTGCTCCGGCTCCCCAGGCCGCCGGGCGCGGCCGATCCGGCGGGCGCGGGGTCAGTTCCCGAAACGCTGCTGCCGCTGTACGCCGAAGTCGGATCGGCTTCGGGGTTCGGGTTCCCGAGCGGCCACGCCATCTCCGCGGTCGTCGCCTACGGCGGTCTCGCGCTGCTGATCGGGGGTCGCCGGAGCAACGCCGCTGCCGTGGCGCTGTGTGTGGCGATCCCGCTGTCGCGGATCGCGTTGGGCGTCCACTATCTCGTCGACATCGTCGTCGGGCTCATCGTCGGAGCCGCGTATCTCGCGGTCGTCTACCGGCTCTGCGGGCGCGGATCGAACCCGGGGCGGGCGATGTTGATCGCGCTCGCGGCGGCGCTCGTCGGGGCGGGGATCGGTTACTCGACGGAGACGATGCTCGCGTTGGGCGGAACGCTCGGGGGACGGATGGCGTGGGGGATCGTCGGCGCTGCGGTGCTCGAGGAGTCGACGACACGCCCCGGCGGCGCGATCGGAACGGCGGTCGGGCTTGCCTTCGGCGGGCTGTTCGCCGCCGTCTACGTTCTCGACCCCGAACCATACCTCTCGTTTCTCGGTACGTTCGTCGTCGTCTGGGGGGTTCTCTCGGCCCCGCTCGTGGGTGAAGGGATCGCCCGCCGGCTGTAGCCGAACACTCCCAAGTTAGGAAGATACTTCCGGCTCGCGCGACGTATTGCGGGTATGAGTGAGTTCACGGTCCGGGGTCGCTACCCCGCCCGCTACGGCGAGCAGGAGTTCGAGACGACGGTCGAGGCACCGAACGCCGACGTGGCGAAAGAGCGCACGTACGCGAACTTCGGCTCCCAGCACGGGCTGAAGCGCGCACGGATCGAGATCGACGGGGTGGACGAATGAGCCTCGGCGGCGGTGGCGGCGGCGGCGCGATGCAGCAGATCCAAGAGCAGATGCAGGCGCTGGAGCAAGAAAAGCAGGCCATCCAAAACGAGATCGGTAACATCCGCGACGAGCAAAGCGAGATCGACGAGGCGATCGAGGCGATCGGGGCCCTCGACACCGGTTCGACGGTGCAGGTCCCCCTCGGCGGCGACGCCTACGTCCGCGCGGAGATCCAAGACATCGACGAGGTCATCGTCACGCTCGGCGGCGGCTACGCCGCCGAACGCGACAGCGACGGGGCGATCGACTCCCTCGAACAGAAGAAAGATGCCCTCGACGACCGTATCGACGAGCTCGAATCCGAAATCGAGGCGGTCGAGGAAGAGACCGAGAATCTCGAGGCCAAAGCCCAACAGGCCCAACAACAGCAGATGCAGCAGATGCAACAGCAGATGCAAGGCCAGGACGACGAGTAGGGGCGATGTTCGACGGACTGAAGGACAAACTCGGGAAGTTCAAAAACGACGTCGAGTCCGAAGCCGAAACAGAGGGTGACGACGACTCGACGCCCGACGCCGGGTCCGAGCAGGCCGACAGCGACGAGCCCCCGGACGCGGCCGATACGCCCGACGACGCCGAGGGCGACGCGGCCGACGACGGCCCCGGTCTGGCGAAGAAGGCCGCCCTCGCCGCGACCGGCCGGACGATAATCACCGAGGAGGAACTCGAAGCACCGCTGGAGGCGCTCGAACTCGAACTCCTGGCCGGCGATGTCGAGATGGGCGTCGCCAGGGAGATCACCGACCGCATCCGCGAACAACTGGTCGGCGACACCCGCAAACAGGTCGAATCCGGCGAGCAGGTCATCGAACGGGCGATCGGGGACGCGCTCCGCGACGTGATAAGCGTCGGCCAGTTCGATTTCGAGGGGCGGCTCCGGGCGGCCGACAAGCCCGTCGTCATCGTCTTCACCGGCGTCAACGGCGTCGGCAAGACGACCTCGATCGCCAAGCTCTCGCGATGGCTCGAGGAACGCGGCCTCTCGTCGGTGATGGCCAACGGCGACACCTATCGTGCGGGCGCGAACGAACAGATCGAAGAACACGCCGAGGCGCTCGATACGAAGATCATCACCCATCAACAAGGTGGCGATCCGGCCGCAGTCATCTACGACGCCGTCGAGTACGCCGACGCGAACGGCGTCGACGTGGTGTTGGGCGATACCGCCGGCCGGTTGCATACCTCCAACGACCTGATGGCCCAACTGGGGAAGATCGACCGCGTCGTCGATCCCGACATGACGCTGTTCGTCGACGAGGCCGTGGCCGGCCAAGACGCGACGAACCGTGCAAAAGAGTTCAACGACGCCGCCGAGATCGACGGCGCAGTGTTGACGAAGGCCGACGCAGACTCACAGGGCGGCGCCGCCATATCGATCGCACACGTCACGGGCAAGCCGATCCTCTTTCTCGGCACCGGCCAGGGCTACGACGATCTCGAACGCTTCGACCCCGACGAGATCGTCGACCGCCTCCTCCGCGACGAGGCGTGAGCCGTGCGGGATCGGACCGCGCTCGCGGTCCTGTTCGTCGCCCTCGCAGCCGCGGGCGGCGGCGTCTGGGTGTTGACGGCGGAACTCCCTGCGGCGGAGACGCCGGACGCGAACTTCGTGGTCGAGGGCGACCCGGAGGCCGGCGCGCTCGCGGTCGAACACACGGGCGGTGAAACGCTCGAATCCGGATCGCTCCGGGTTCTCGTCTACGAGGACCGGCCGATCGTCCCTGACCGGACGGTCCATGGAACGATCTGGGATACCGAAACGGGCGTGATCCAGCCCGGCGACCGGGTCGAACTCGAGGACAGACGCTTCACCCCCGGCCAGCGAGTCGTCGTCCGGTGGTTCGGCGACGACGGGCAGGCGAACCTCCACGAGGCCGTCGTTTAGCTGAATGCAGGCGGGAAGCCCCCTTCCGCAAGGACTAACGCAGGCCGAAGGCCGAGTAGGCGGGGGTAGTTCGCCGATTATACATCCGGAACGGTCACGGTGACGACGTTTCCGCCGTCGTAGTCGAACTCGACGTTTCCGTCCAACACGGTGACACACCAGTGGACGATCCACAGGCCGATCCCCTGACCGTGTTGTAGGGGCGTCTCCTCGCCGGCACTGAGCGTCCTGGTCTCGATGTCGGGAATTCGCTGGTTCCGGTCGCGGACGTCGAACCGAACTCCCCGGCCGCTCCCGGGCGATCCGGCGCCGCGAACCGCGACCGATGGATCGTCCTCGGCGTGCTCGAGCGCGTTCTCGACGAGGTTCGAGAGTATCAACGAGAGGAGATCCGCGTCGGTCCGGACCCGAAGCCCCGCCGTCTCGACGGTACATTCGACGCTCCCGTTTTCGGCACCGAACTCCGATTCGATATCGTCGAGCACCGCGGGGACGGAGACATCCGTCGGGTGCAGCTTCCGGTCCTGGATGCGTTCGAAATTCCGCACCTTCTCGGCGATCGAAAGCAGCTTTCCGCCGGAGTCAACGATCGAATCGGCCTGTGCCGCGAGACCGGAGTCGTCTACCTCCCCGCCGATCATCCTGGCGTGGCCCCGGATGATCGTCATCTCGTTGCGGAGGTTGTGTCTGAGGATCCGGTTGAGGACGGCGAGTTGCTGTTTTCGCCGTCGTTCCTCGGTCACGTCGTAGAGGGCGATCATCCCGCCGACGTCGTCGCTTCGCGGGTCGGAAAGGGGGGTGTACGAAACCGCGTACGTTCCCCGGTCGGTTCCGACGGAGTCGATCTCCCCCGCGGTTCGCATCTCCCCGAGACCGAGGCCGGTCAGCGCTTCGAGCGGAACCGGGAGCGTCGCCACGGTGTCGACTCCGAAGAGCTGTTCGGCGCGGTCGTTCAGGTTCACGACCCGTTCGTCCGGATCGACCACGATCAACGGATCGTTGAGATCGTTGAGCGCGCTCCGCTCTGCGGCCCGCTGTGTCGTCGGATTCGTTTCGAACATGTGGGTACCGACGAACGCGTACGCGTCGATAGCGATGTGGGGGACAAACAGCATCGGCGCGAGGTTCAACTGGGGTGCCGGCCCGACTCCGAAGAGCCACATGAGCGCCCCGGTGACCGGAAAGACAGTACTGACGATCACGGTAACGCCTTCGGTCCGATACAGCGGCCCGTAGCTCAGGATCGCCTCGGTCAACAACAACACGCCGACGCCCGAGGCGACGAGCGTAAAGAGGATCGCGAAGACTCCCCACGGCTGGAGAGCGTACTCGACGGTCGCCGCACCGAAGATCGGGTCGAGCCGAAACCCCGTCCAGAGCAGCCCGTGGGTGGTGTTCGTCGCGGCCACGGGGATGGTCACGAGGGGCACCGCGGCGACGGGAGCAAAGATCCAACTCCGGGTCACGTCTCCTCGACCGGTGTACTCGAGCCCGAAGGCGAGAAAGAACGGTCCGACGAAACAGACGCTCGTGATCGTGACGACCTCGAAGACGGCCCGGAGCGGCGGATCGAACACGAGCAACGAAACGCCGTAGGAGAGACAGAACACCGCGACGGCAGTGAGCGTCAGAATGAACCAGTCCGCTCCCGGCTTTCCGCGGTGGCGGAACAGATACCGGGCGAGAAGCGCCGCACCGACGCCGGAACCCACCGATGCGAGTACCAACCAAAACAGCAGATCAGTCGGGGTCAACTCCGATCACCTGGAACGGTATCCGACGCCACGACGTTACGCGATGCTCCCCCGGGACGCATATAAATGCTGTTGCGGTTCGGGACGCGAAACGCGCAGGCCGCGTCGGGTCCGCCCCGCACCCCAGGGACGGAACGCATCGGTCACGGACCGCCCGGCGAAACGGTCTCGCCCCAAGCGAGCGTGTTGTGTGCCACCGTTCCGGAAAGTTATATCCCCCGGCACGGAATCCGGAGGTATGCTGTCCGAATCGTTCACGCTCGCCGCCGCACAGATCGAACCGGTCTACCACGACAAAGCGGGCACGCTGGATAAGACCTGTCGCTACATCGAAACGGCCGGCGACGAGGGGGCGGACCTTGTCGTCTTTCCGGAAACGTATTTCCCGGGGTACCCCTACTGGCGCGGGAGCGTCTCGATCCCGCGGTGGACCGATCTGATGGTCGACCTCCAGAAGAACAGCCTCTCGGTCGACGACGAGGCCGTCGAGATCCTCGGGGAGACGATCGACGAGGCGAACGTCAACGTCGCCCTGGGAACGAACGAGCTGAGTCCGCGGCCGGGGAGCGAGACGCTGTACAACTCGATCTTCTATTTCGATCGCGACGGCGAACTGATGGGTCGCCACCGGAAACTGATGCCGACACAGGAGGAGCGGGCGATCTGGGGGCGCGGTGACCCCTCGAGTCTCGCCACCTACGAGACGGACATCGGAACGCTCGGCGGCCTGATCTGCTATGAGAACCACATGACGCTCTCGAAGGCCGCCCTTACCGCGATGGGCGAGGAGATCCACGCGGCCGTCTGGCCGGGCTTTTGGGAACAGCACGGCCACCCCGGCGACAAGACCCGAGCCGAAACCGCCGAGGCGGTCGACACCTGCGACATCTACCCGGCGATGCGCGAGTACGCCTTCGAGACGCAGTCGTTTGTCGCCGCCTGCTCGGCGTACATGAGCGATGACATCCCCGAGCAGTTCTCCGAGGAGGAACTCGGCTTCAACGTCGCGTCGGGCGGGAGCATGCTGATAAACCCAGCAGGGATCGTCAAGGCCGGCCCCCTCGTCGGCGAGGAGGGAATCCTGACTGCCGAGTTCGACCGGGACGAACGGCGCGCGACGAAGGCGTACTTCGACGCGATGGGCCATTACACGCGGTGGGACGCGGTGTCGCTCGCGGTTAGCAACGAGACGCTCGACCCGGTCACCGGCGACGGCCGCCGCGCCCACCGGCTCCCGGCGGCGGCCGCCGAGGAGATCGCCGACGAACACGGCGTCCCGATCGACGCGGTCGAGGACGTCGCCGAGGCGGTGTCGGATCGGTCGGCGTGAGCCGCGTCACCGCTTTGCTCGGGCCACGTCGGTGTGTCACACGAAACGAAAACGGGAAACGACCGCCGGAACCGAACGCACAATAGCGGTTGCATTCGTACACTACCTCGATGGAATTCGACGAACTCGTACGGACGCGGCGATCGGTACACCAATACAGCGACGAGGCGATCGAGCAGTCGACGCTCGATTCGATCCTCGAGGCGGCGACGCTCGCTCCCTCCGGCTACAACCTCCAGCCGTGGGAGTTCCTCGTGATCCGCGACGACGAGGACAAGGCGGCGCTTCGGGAGGTCGCCTACGACCAGGCACACGTCGAGTCGGCCGACTCGGTGGTCGTGGTCCTCGGGCACACGGACCCGATGGAGCACGCCGAAACGGTGTTCGACGACTGGCTGGCGAAGGGCTACGTCCCGAACGATGACGTCCGCGACGCGCTTCTCGAAAACGTCGAGGGAATGAGCGGGATGTCCGAGTCCGAACGCCGGATCTGGACGACCCGGTCGACGTCGCTCGCGGCGATGACGCTCATGTACGCCGCCCGGAACCACGGCGTCGGGAGCTGTCCGATGGAGGGGTTCGACCCCGCAGGCGTCGTCGAGACGTTCGACATTCCCGGCGAGTACGAACCGGTGATGCTCGTCACGCTCGGGTACCCCGCCGAGGACGCCGCCGATATCGAAAACGAGCGGAAGGGCCGCCGACCGATCGACGACGTCGTTCACTACGATAGCTTCGAGCCGAGCGACGCGACGACGCTTTCGACCCCCGGCGACGACTGATCGGCGTCTAACTCCCGACCTTCGCCTTTGTCACCGCCGACCGGAGACGGAAACAACGACCGCCGGAGGAACATAGATGAGGGCTCTGCCGCTCTTTCGACCACGATGTATTGGTTTCGTTAAAATTCGTTTGCTCTGACAAAGTTCAGGGGCTGCTGAATACGGGACGCGAACTTTTTCCGCCTCGGGTTTGCCTCCGGCGAACCCCTCGGCGCAAAGACTTCGATAAAAAAGCGGCTCGCTCGGCCTCCGGCCTCGCCGTCCGGGAACCGCACTCGCTACGCTCGTGCGGACGCCGATGCTGCATTGCCCTGTTGATCGCAAGACGGCATAGGGGCGGGGTCAGTAATTCGCCGAGCCATGGCGTTAGAAGCGGTATTCTGGATACAGAAGATGCAGTAGCGGTGGCTAAAGGTGGCTGTCGAAGAGTCAGAACTATGGTAGCTAGCGATCATTTTCTGATGACGACGGCGATGCCTCTCCCGGATACGTCCGGAGAAGGGGAGCAGGCGGCGAGGCCTTAACTCGTCGCCTGCGTGAGGTTATGTACGATGCACTTCCGTGTCAGCTCCCGGAACTGGCACGGCCAGTTCCGGGAGCGCAGCTTCTCGCCGTCGTCTTCCTTCAACTGCGAGAAGCCCGTTTC
>CAZOFL010000002.1:0-73932 GCA_964579035.1 uncultured Natronomonas sp.
AGCCCGAACGCCGCCTACCGCTCGGTATGCCCAGACCACGCGAATCCTTCGACGACCTCCGGAAGTTCGAGTTCCGTGACCCCGACGAGGTGCTCGACGCGGAGTCGCTGTACACAGTCTACGAGATCGCCCGGCTCCTGCAGGGGATCGAACCGGGTGCCGAACTCGACGTCGCGACCGAGGACGTGCTACTCGATTGGGCGATCCCGTGGATGCTCGATCACAGCGAGGAGTTCGTGTTCGCCGAGCCCGGCGCCGACGACGAACCGGGGTACTACGGTCTTCGATGAAGCTGCTCGTCGCCGGGAGCGCGGAGGTCGACGCCGGCAAAACGACGTTCACGACGGGGCTGATCGAACGGACCGGGATCCGCGGGTACAAACCCCGCGCCGGAAACGGCTACTGGTACGACCAGGACGACTACCGACGCGCCGTCGACGAGGGACGGCTCTACGGGAAGGACGCGAAGACGATCGCCGCGGCGAACGACGGCTCGACGCCGCCGGAGGCGATCAACCCGGTCCATCGGCTGTGGCTCCCTACGCCCGGGCGGGGGAAGGGAATTCTCGGGCGCGATGGACGGCGTTTCCTGTTCGACCGCGTCACCCGCGAGTCGGACACCTACGTCGTCAACGGCGAGGTCGACATTCCGCCGGCGGCGACGCGGGCGTTCCCTCTCGATAGCGCCCACACCGCCGATTCGCTGTCGGAACTCAACGGCCTGATGGCCCGACATCACGCCCCCGCGCTCGACGCGCTCGGCGACCGGATCGCCGCGCGTGAGAGCGCGATCGTCGAGTCCTACGCCGATATCGCCCGACCGCTCTCCGGGTTCGATCCCGACGCCGTCGCCATCGTCGAACCGCGCCGGTGTCGGATCTACGACGGCCAACGGTACGCGAAGGCCTGCGAGGTCGCGAGCGGCAGCGCCCACGAGGGTCGCCTCGAGGAGCGCGTCGAGGCCGTGATCGAACTGCTGGACGAGATAGAGTCGGTCACGCTGCCCGCGCTTTCGAGTGCGGAACGGGATGACCCGACGACCGTCGCCGACGCGTACGACGAGGCCTTCGACGCGCTGCTTGGGCCCGCTTGAAACCAGCCGTTTCGGTCGACGCCGACAGGTATTCGAGGCCTACTGACGTACGTTCCACCGTGACTCACGGACACGATTCGTCGCAGACGACGGACGACCCCGAACCGCCCTCGACGGCGGACGACCAGTCTCCAGTCGTCCTCTTCGACGGCGTCTGTAACCTCTGTATCGGCTCGCTGCAGTGGCTCATCCGGATGGACCGCCGCGAGCGCCTCCGGTTCGGGACGCTGCAGTCCGAGGCGGGAACCGAGCTGTTGGCCCGGTGTGGGCTCTCCGAGGAGTACGACGAGAGCATGGTCGTCGTCGAGGGCGACCGCGCCTACACGGACTCCGATGCGGTCGTCCGGCTCGCGTGGCTGTTGGGCTTTCCGTGGGCGCTCGGCTCGGTCGCTTCTGTCGTCCCGAAGTCGCTTCGCGATCGCGTTTATGAGTGGATGGCGAACAACCGCTACGACTGGTTCGGGAAACGCGAACAGTGTCTCGTTCCCGATGACGACCTTCGCGCCCGGTTCATCGATTGATCGTTCGGTCGATCGCGCCGCCGTGCTTCGACCGCGGGATATTCCATCCTCACCGATACGCGTATAAATAAATCGGTGAAGCTGGAATATATGAGGACGGCGGAGCTACGGGTTATCGACTCTTTGGGGATCGATCCTCGAGAACAAGTTCCGAGGGTTCCCTGTTCACGCCCGAACGAGTGTTGACAACTTGCCCTCAGAAACACATCAAACAGGTAAACCGCCCGCTCGCCGGGTGTGGGGCCGGAACACACCCGAGTCGCGTTCGACGCGCTTAAGTGTGCCATCGCCCTCGTTCGAGACGAGACAGGCGTAGCCTGTTTCACGCCGTAGTAGCCCACGGGGCAGAAACTACGGAGGTGAACGATGGCAGATTCGATACAGGACGCAGTATCCCGCGCACTCAGCGACTCACCCGAGCGGAACTTCCGCGAAACGGTGGATATCGCTGTCAATCTGCGCGACTTAGACTTAGCGGACCCCAACAACCGGGTGGACGAGAGCATCGTCCTACCTTCGGGTACGGGCCAGGACACGCGTATCGTTGTCTTCGCGGAGGGCGAAACCGCCATCCGTGCAGAGGACGTCGCCGACGAAGTACTCGACGGCGAGGACCTCGAAGACCTCGGAGACGACGACGACGCGGCGAAAGACCTAGCCGACGAAACGGACTTCTTCATCGCGGAGGCCAACCTGATGCAGGACATCGGTCGGTACCTCGGGACCGTGCTCGGTCCCCGAGGGAAGATGCCGACGCCCCTGCAACCCGACGACGATGTCGTCGAGACGGTCAACCGGATGAAAAACACCGTTCAGGTCCGTTCCGGCGAGCGGCGCACGTTCCACACGCGCGTCGGCGCCGAGGACATGGACGCTGACGCGATCGCCGACAACATCGACGTCATCCTGCGCCGACTGTTCACGGACCTCGAGAAGGGGCCCCAGAACATCGATTCGGTGTACGTGAAGACGACGATGGGGCCGGCGGTGGAGGTGCCCGCATGAGCGCCGAAGCGGAACGCAAAACCGAGACGATCCCCGAGTGGAAGCGCGAGGAGACCGACGATCTGGTCGGCTTCCTCGAGTCCTACGGATCGATCGGTGTCGTCGACATCACCGGAATCCCGAGCCGCCAGCTGCAGGACATGCGTCGCGAGCTACACGGCACCGCGGCGCTTCGCGTCTCGCGGAACACCCTGATCGAGCGAGCCCTATCCGAGGTCGACGACGGCCTCGAGGAACTCGCCGAGTACGTCGACGGCCAGATCGGTCTGATCGGCACGAACGACAACCCCTTCGGACTGTACCAACAGCTCGAAGCCTCGAAGACCCCGGCACCGATCAACGCCGGGGAAGTCGCCCCGAACGATATCGTCATTCCGGAAGGCGACACCGGGGTCGACCCGGGGCCGTTCGTCGGCGAACTCCAGACGGTCGGCGCCAACGCCCGGATCGACGGCGGCTCGATAAAGGTCGTCGAGGATTCGACGGTGCTTTCGGCCGGCGAAGAGGTTTCGGCCGACCTCGCGAACGTACTCTCGGAACTCGGTATCGAGCCCAAGGAGGTCGGCCTCGACCTCCGCGGTGTCTTCTCCGACGGCGTGTTGTTCTCGCCCGAGGAACTCGATATCGACATCGACGAGTACGTCGCGGACATCGAGGCGGCCTCCAGCGCCGCGCGGAACCTCTCGATCAACGCCGAGTATCCGACCACGCGCACCGCGCCGTCGATGCTCGCAAAGGCGGCTGGCGAGGCGAAATCCGTCGGGCTGTCGGCGGCTGTTGAAAGCCCCGATCTGGCCGACGATCTCGTTTCGAAGGCCGACGGTCAGGTCCGCGCACTCGCGGCCGCGATCGACGACGAGGAGGCCCTCCCCGAGGAGCTTCGCGGCGTCGAGGCTGCCACCGCTGCGCCGACGACCGACGAGGAGACGGAAGACGCGGACGGCTCGGACGGCGACGCCGATGCGGCCGAGGAATCGACTGATGAAGACGATGACGATGCCGACGACGACGACGCCGACGACGGCGGCGACGCGCTCGGCAACATGTTCGGGTGACTACCAATGGAATACGTTTACGCAGCACTCATTCTGCACGAGACCGACGAAGAGATCAACGAAGACAACCTGACCGGCGTGCTCGAAGCCGCCGGCGTCGACGTCGAGGAATCCCGCGTCAAGGCCCTGGTGGCCGCGCTGGAGGACGTCGACATCGAGGAGGCCATCGAGACGGCCGCCGCGGTTCCCGCGGCCGGCGGTAGCGCCGGCGGCGCGGCCGAGGAGACGGCGGACGACGACGCCTCCGAGGACGCGGACGACGGGGACGACGAGGCCGAAACCGACGCCGACGCGGACGACGACGACGACGACGAGGACGGCGGCGAAGGCCTCGGCGAACTGTTCGGCTAATCGGCGTCACACCTTCTCGTTTTATTTTACTGTATAGCGGTGCTGCTGGATGGGGCGTTGTGTTCCCTCCATCCCCTGTTCGCCCGACGATTTATATATGTGAACGGGGCCAGACCGTCTCGATGGAGGTGACACTCGCACCGCGGGCGACGGCCGTCGCGCTCTGTTTCGTCGCAAGCGGCGTCGCACTCGGAACGGTGAGCGGACTCGTTCCGGGGTTACACGCCAACAACATGGCGTTGCTGCTCGCGGGCGTCGCACCCTCGATCCCGGGACCGCCGCTGTACGTCGGGATGGCGATGCTCGCCGCGGGCGTCGTCCACACGTTTCTCGAGATCGTGCCGACGCTCGCACTCGGTGTTCCTGACCCGGCGATGGCCGTCGCTGCGCTCCCCGGCCACCGACTCGTCTTGGAGGGGCGCGGACGTGAGGCGTTGCGGCTCTCCGTGGTCGGCAGCGCCGCGGCCGTCGTGCTCGCGGCCCCGCTCGCGATTCCGATCACTCGCCTGATGATTCGGCTGTGGCCGATCCTCAGGGCGAATCTGGCGCCGGTCTTGGGCTGTGTCGCGGCGGCGCTGTTCCTGACGGAGCGGGGGCTCACATCGAAACTCGTCGGCGCTGCCTCGTTCGGGCTGAGCGCGCTGTTGGGGCTCGGAACCCTCGATCTGTCCCCCGAAGCGCCGCTCGCTGCCGGCGGCATGCTCGCGCCGCTCTTTGCGGGGCTGTTCGGGGCACCCGTCCTGATCGATGCGATCGGCGGCGAGGGCGTCCCGCCACAGGACGGCCCGGAAGTCGCGGCATCGAAGGAAAGCGTCCTCGGGTTGTCGGGGCTCGGCACCCTCGCCGGCGCGCTCGTCGGCTACGTGCCGGCGGTGTCGAGCGCCGTCGCCGCGACGCTCGCTCTGCTCGCGGTCCCCGGGCGGTACGGAGCACGGGGATTTATCGTCGCGACGTCGGGTGTGAACACGGCGAACACGATCTTCGCGCTGTTCGCCCTCGTCGCGCTCGGGTCGCCCCGGACGGGGGTCTTGGTCGCCATCGAGTCGGCCTCGGTTCCGCTCTCCGTGCCTCATCTGCTCGGCGCCGTCGTCATCGGGGCGAGCGCCGGTGTTCTCGGCGTTCTCGCGATCGGGGGCCGATACTTGTCAGTCGTCGGGCGGACGGATCCCACGCGGCTCTCGGTCGGTCTGCTCTGTGCGCTCGGCGCGCTCTCGTTTCTGTTCGCCGGACCGATCGGCGTCGGGGCCTACCTGGCGGCGACTGCGGTCGGGCTCGTTCCGGCCCGGTTCCACGCCCGCCGGGCGAACCTGATGGGGGTGCTCATCGGGCCGATCATCGTCGGGTGATCAGAACCTGAACTCGGGGCCGTCGTCGGTGTCCTGCACCTCGACGCCGAGCGATTCGAGGTCGTCACGGAGACCGTCCGCCCGCTCGTAGTTACCGGATTCACGTTCGCGTTCCCGGAGATCCAACACTAACTCGACGAGTTCGCCCGCGAGAGCGGCCTCGCCCTCGGCCGTCCCATCGAAGTCGAACCCGAGCACGTCGCCGCCGAACGTCTCGAACGCCTCGATCGTTCGCCTGAGGCCGCGATAATCGTACTCGTCGGCTTCGTCGAGGTGTCGGTTCGCCGCCCCGGCGAGATCGAAGAGCGCGGCGAGCGCCTCGCGGGTGTTGAAATCGGCGTTCATCGCGTCGGTGAACGCCTCGGAGGCTGCATCGACTGCATCCCGGAGCGTGGAGTCGACCTTCGTCCGCGCGTCGGGGCTGTCGGCCGCCGAGACGACCCGCTCGTAGGTCCCCTCGAGTCGGTCCCACCGTTCGAGGGCCTCCTCGATCGCGGTCTCGCGGTAGGTTTGCGTCGAGTTGTACGACGCCGACACAAAGAACATTCGGAGGGCGTCGACGCCGAACCGGTCGACTGCCTCGCTGACTGGGATGAAGTTGCCGAGACTCGAGGACATCTTCTCGTCGTCCATCTCGAAGAGGTCGGCGTGCAGCCAGTAGCGCGCGAACTGCTCGCCGGTCGCGGCCTCGCTCTGGGCGATCTCGTTTTCGTGGTGCGGGAAGACGAGGTCGCGGCCGCCCATGTGGATGTCGATCGAACCGTCGAGGTGTGTCATGGACATCGCCGAACACTCGATGTGCCAGCCGGGGCGGCCCTCGCCCCACGGCGAATCCCACGTCTCGCCGGAGGGCGCGTCGGCGTCGTACTCGCGGTCGTCCGACCGGTGTTCGGCGAGGGCCGATTCGGAGACGCCGCCGGCCTTCCACAGCGCGAAGTCGGCCGGATGGCGCTTCTCCGAGCGCTCCGCGTCGGCACCCTGGGCCTCGACATCTTCCGTCGATTGGTTCGACAGTTTGCCGTAGTCGGGGAACTCGGAGACGTCGAAGTACACCGACCCGTTCGACTCGTAGGCGTACCCCCGATCGACGAGCGTCTCGACGAGGTCGATTATCTCCGGGATGTGCTCGGAGACGCGTGGGTACACCTCGGCGCGTTTGAGATTGAGCGATCGCATGTCGGTCAGGAGCTGGTCGATAAACCCCGTCGCCACGTCGAGTTCGTCGTCGCCGAGCGTTCCGTCTTCGCTGGTTTCGCCCACCCTGGCGACGATCTTTTCGTTCACGTCGGTTATGTTCTCGACGTGGCGGACGCCGTACCCGAGATGTTCGAGCCACCGATGGATCACGTCGACGTGGACCCACGTCCGGGCGTGCCCGAGGTGTGCGAAGTCCGACACCGTCAATCCGCAGTAGTACAACAACACGTCGTCGGGGTCGGCCGGTTCGAACGCTTCGCGTTCGCCCGAAAGCGTGTTCGATAGGCGCAACGTCATTGCCGGAGCCTCGCCCGGAGGCGGTTTTAATGCGTCGCTTGCCGGTGTCGGAGCGCGTCCTCGACGAGGCGGACCGCGTCGGGGCCCGCCCGCCGTCCGACGACCACGGCGACGTGACCGTCGGCTCCGGCGGCGGCGACGGCCTCAACTTCCGCGGTCCGAAGCCGTCCGAGGACGGTCTCGAGGTCGGCCGCCCCCACATCGCCGGTCGCGACGATAGCGGTCAGATCACCGGCGTCGACCGCGAAGGCGTCCCCGCCGACAGAGAGGAGTCCCCCTCCGGACCCGGTTTTCGTGACGCCGGATCGCATCGAGACGCTGACCCGGCGCTCGGTCGGTTCGTAGGGGTCGAGTTCCCCCGCGTACCGTCGGAGCGCCGCGGCGACCGCGTCGGTGTCGCCGATGTCGAGAAACTCCGCGGCGGCGGTGTAGTTGAGAACGCCCGCCCGGAGCGCGGTGTGGACGAACGGGTGGGCACGCACGGCGGCCCGCGTGTCTGCGGCGACGGTCATACCCGGTTCGTCGTCCGGTGTTGAGAAGGGACTATCGATCGCTTTGGCCGATCCTTTGTGTCACACTCGCCGGGATTCCCGAAGCCACTAAGGCCGCCGTCACCCAACACGGAGACATGCAAGCGCTCGTCATCGTCGCCCACGGGTCACATCTGAACCCGGACGCGAGTACACCGACGTACGACCACGCCGACACCATACGTGAGACCGGCGTCTTCGACGAAGTCAGGACCGGATTCTGGAAGGAGGAGCCGTCGTTTCGGGAGGTGCTTCGGACGGTCGAAAGCGACGAGGTGTACGTCGTCCCGTTGTTCATCTCCGAGGGTTATTTCACCGAGGAAGTGATTCCCCGCGAACTCCGTCTCGAGGGGTGGGACCTCGACGAGTGGGACTCCGACGGAACGACCGCCACACACGCCACGTTCGAGGCGGCTGACGTCGGGAAGACAGTCCACTACTGCGGCCCCGTCGGCACCCACGACGCGATGAGCGACGTCATCGTCCGGCGCGCCGAGAGCGTCACCGGCGACCCGGACGTGGGTGAGGGGTTCGCCCTCGCGGTCGTCGGCCACGGCACCGGACGGAACGAGAACTCCGCGAAGGCCGTTCGGCTCCATGCCGACCGGATCGCGGCGATGGAGCGTTTCGAGGAGGTGAAAGCGCTGTTCATGGACGAGGATCCCGAGATCGACGACGTGACGGAGTTTTTCGAGACGACGGACGTAATCGTCGTTCCGCTTTTCGTCGCCGACGGCTACCACACTCAGGAGGACATCCCCGAGGATATGGGGCTTACCGACGACTATCGGACGGGATGGGAGACGCCCGCCGAGGTCGACGGCCACCGGATCTGGTACGCCGGCGCGGTCGGGACCGAGTCGCTCACCGCCGACGTCGTCATCGAACGCGCGGCCGACGCCGGCGCAGCCGTCGGCGATGCGATCGAGGAGATACGCCGCCGGACCGAGGTCGCCCACCCCGATGTTGAGGCGGGGGCGGGTGACTGACGTGAACGACGATCAACTCGACGCCTTGGTGACTGCGGCCGAAAGCGGCGTCGAACTAGACGGTCTCTCCGCGGACCGAACCGAGGACGGCTACCGGTTCGACACGCCGGGGAACGCCGAAAGCGAGCTCTCCGAACCGGCCTTTCGTGACCGCGCCGCCGAAAACCCGTGGTTCGTCTCGAACTGGTATCACTGGAACCGGACCGGTCGCCCCGACACCGAGCGCGCGTTCCTGCGGTGGCTCGAAGGCGCCGAGGAACGATCAGTACCGGACCGCTACGAGGCACTCGCCGACGGCGGAATCGTCGCCTCGTGGGGGCAGCTCCGGATCGATATCGGGCTCGGGGCCGACGGGGCGCGAACCTACACCGTCCGACACGAGGACGACGGGGACGACGAGCCGGCCGATCTCGAGGTCATGACGGACCCCCTCGACGCGCGGACGCTCGTCAAACACGACGACAGGGGTCGGTATCGGCCCCTCAAAACCGCTCCCACGCTCCCCACCGGGTGGGCGTTCGTCGACCTCGACGGGCCCGCGCTCGCGGAAACAGTCGAGTATGTCTACCCGGCGACGATCGCCAACTGGTATCTCGAACGGCGGGGCGAGTTGGACCTGAACCACTGGCGGGAGACGATGGAGCGCCAAAGCGGCATCTACGGCGTCATCAGGACGTGGGATCGCGGCGAGGGACACGAACACGTCGACTGGGTCGCGGAGGCCTGCTGTGACGACAGCCAGTGTCTGAAACGACGCGAGTGGGAGTACGACGGGGAGACCGAGCTGTCGGTCGACGGCGGTGACGGACCCTTCCCCTGTCGGGAACCCTGCTCGCTCGTCGTCACCGCGGCGCGCAAGTGGACGCAACTGGAGGGCGAGCAGTCCCGAACCTACGAGTTCGAGTTGACGCCGAGCGAAAAGGAGCAACTCGAAGCGATCGTCGATGCCGTCGCGGACGGCGAGGCCGAGGATATCCGCGAGGCGGACATCTACGAGGGAGCAAACCGGTACCGAGCCCGGTTCCTTCGGGCGAAGCGCTTCGACGACGAGGGGCGGCTCTGCGGCGTCGCGACCGACGAGGGCTCGGAGTGACCGTGGCTGTCGGGACGACCGGCGACAACCGCCACACGAAACGCCTTACCTGAACAGGTAGTACGCCGATGCGCCACAGAGCCCCGCGGCGACGAGCGCGAGGGCACCGAGCGCCACTGCGACGCCCTCGGAGACGAACACCGTCCCGGCGGCGAGCAGTACGGCGACGGCTCCGAGGACCACGACGGGGAGCAACCTGAGGACGGGGGGGACCTCCGGATCGGCGTTCGCGTTCGGCGTCGCGAGCTCCGGATCCACGCGGACCTCCCCGTGTGGGGGGGTCGAATCGAGGGTGACGTTCACATAGTGTGTCTCCTGGCCGTGGGCGACGACGACTTTGAGTTTGCCGCGGACCACCTTGTCGGGCCACGTCGACGGATCGCGGACCTCGACGTCGACCCGGCGGCTCTCGCCGCCCTCGACGTAGTGGTTCGTCGCCCTGATACGGGCGACCTCCGAGAGCCGGTCATCGAGGTTGAGGTGGACGTGGGCGGCCTCCCCGTGGTTGTGCAACGCAACTGCGAAGGGGCCGTCGGCTTCGAACTCCGTCGGGACGGCGAGAGTGTGTAGCCCGTCACGGTTTACCGCGACGGCGAGCGAATCCGTCACGTCCCCACACACTCGGGGTACTGTTAAAAAAGGTACTGTCGCAGCTACGCCGCCGCCTCGTCCCGCATGTCCGGCGGCAACAGGTTCGGGATGCCGTCCTCGATCGGGTACTCCTCGCCGCACTCCGCACAGACGAGTCGACCCTCGAGGATCTCGTCGTCGTTCTCGCGGATCACTTCGAGTTCGAGTTCGCCTTTATCGAGCGGGCAACACAGGATGTCCATGAGCGACTCCTTCATACCTGCACCTGCGGCGGCGGCGCTCAAAAGCATGGCGGGTCGGTTCGAGCCACCGCGCGATGGGCCGGCGGATCCGATAGTTACTCCACGCGCGAACCACAACCGAACGGACGTGACCGGCGGAACCTACACGCTCTTGATCGAACTTTCCCGCCCCGCGGCTATCGAGGTCGGGGCCCTCGGTGAACTCTCGTTCCCGGCGGGACAGTACGCCTACACGGGGAGCGCCTTCGGTCCGGGGGGGTTCAGCCGGGTGGACCGCCACTACGAACTCGCTGTCGGGGAGCGCGATACTCGCCACTGGCACGTCGATTACCTCCTCGGACACGCCGACGCTACCATCGGCGGTGACGTCCGGACGCCGGAGGCCGACATAGAGTGTCGGGTCGCCGCGGAACTGTCGGACGCGCCGGTTCCGGGGTTCGGTTCCTCCGACTGTGAGTGCTCGACGCATTTGGCCTACGACGCCGAGGGCGGTCGGCTTCGAAACGCGGTCGCGTCGGCACACAGGGACGCCGATCCGACCGCGTGAGTTCGTCGATAAACGGTCGGGTCCTCCGCGGTCGCCTCGCAGCCGCCCGATCACCGCGAGAACGCGCCGTAGTCGACGGTGGCGTCGAACCGGGCGTCGGGGCAGACCTCCGCGACCGACGGCGCGACACGTTCGACGGGCGAGGGATCGAGCGCTTCGAAGGCGTCCGCGCCGCTCCAGGAGAACGCCACGTCCCAGTCCGTGCCGACGAGGAACGCCGCCCGCTTCGGCGCGCCGTAGTGACCCTCCCACTCGTCGTACCGGACGCCGTAGTACTCGGCGGCGCTCGAGGCGTCGCCGAGAAACGCCATCGGGAGGTCGTAGCGGTCGGCGTAGGCGGCCGCCGCGTAGATGCTGTCCATCGAGAGGACCCACACCCGAAGCCCCGGGAGGTCGTGCCAGCCCAGATCCCGGATCGCACACAGTTCGGCCGTCGCCGTCGGGAGGAAGGTCGCCGGCACGAACCAAAGCAGAACGGCGTCGTCCTCGATCGCCCGGAACAACTCGAACACGGCCGGCTCGCCGCTCTCGACGCCCGGAAGCGCGAAGTCGGGCGCTTTCTGTCCCACCTGTATCATACCCCCCTCTGATCATCGCGGGGACTTTGCTCTGTTGGCCGCGGTGTCCGACCGCGAACGCATCTGACATCCTCCCTACTTCGCTCGGTCTTTCGGCCTCGCTCGTTGAGGGTAGCGTGGGACCTCGGTCCCACGGACCATGCGAACGGCCCGCGGAACGGAGTTCCGCGCTGTCGCCGGACGTAGTCCGGCTGCCTGCGGGAGCTTCGCTCCCGCCCTGTCTTCCCCGGCCTACTCGCTTCGTGCTTCCGACCAGTCGGAAGCCCTCGCTCGTTAACTCCGGGGGCTCCGCCTCGAAAGATGCTGAACGTATAAATACGATCCCGGCCCAAGTGAATGTATGTTCGATGCCGCCGCCGAGTTGGCTCTCGGCCTCGTCGCCACCTACGGCCTCGCGGTTCTACTCGTCGTCTTCGTCCTGGAGGGTGCGCTCATCGGGAAAGTGATCCCGACGCGGACGCTCTTCGTCGCGGTTGCGCTCGCCGTCGGCAGCGACACGTTCGGGTTGGTTTCCGTTGCCGCCGTCGCGATTGTCGGCGCAACGCTCGGTCAACTGCTGCTTTTCGCCCTCGTTCGGCGGACGGAACTCTCAGTCGAATCCCTCCCGGGAGCCTCGGAGGCCGCGGAGAATCGGTTCGAGGCGTGGCTCGACCGCTGGGGGATGAGTGCGGTCGCGCTGTCGAACACGCTGCCGGTCGCTCGGGGCTCGCTCACGGTTCCGGCCGCGATGGCCGACGGGGACGCGCTGCGGTTCTCGGCCTCGTCGATGATCGGTTCCTCGATGTACGCTGTGGGGCTCGTCGCCATCGTGGCCGGCGTCGACACGGCGATCGCATTTATATAGACACATCCGGTCAGTCGACGCGTTTTGGCAGTTACTCGCTTTCCTCTCTGCTGGCGTATCCGCCAGCGAAACGCGTCCGAAGCGGCCGACAGCGGTGTCTGTAAACACTAGGCCGGAGACACCTCGACGATGATTTTCGCCGGGCCAACGCGACTGTCGGGATCAGTAACGTACGAACACCTTTGCGAGTGACCCTTCGAACTCGGTCGCTGGGACGGCAGCAACCGTGGCTGCTGGCCGATCCAAAACAGAGCGACTGTTCGGAATCCGCACCCGGACGTCTACGCCGAAAGCGCCGCTTCCAACCGGTCGATGTACGTCCGATCGCCGACGAAAAGCGGCGTTCGCTCGTGGAGTTCCTCGGGCGTCAGATCCAGTAACGATCCATCGCCGTTCGAGGAGGCTCCGCCCGCAGTTTCGACGATGTGGGCGATCGGGTGGCCTTCGAAGAGGAGTCGGAGTTTCCCCTCCGGGCGGTCCCGAAGCCCCGGGTAACCGAAGATTCCGCCGTAGGTGAGCACCTGGTTCACGTCGCCGATCATCGCGCCGCCGTACCGGAGTTTGAGCTCCGATTCGACCTCGGAGACGTACGACGAGAAGGCGTCGCTCCACTGCGGGACCCGGCCGCCGAACCCATAGACTGTGGGCTCCTCGGGGAGCCGGAGACGCTCCGTGACGACGCGGCGGGAGCCGTCCGCCTCGATCACGGACTGGGTGACCCCTCCGTCGCGGGCGACCACCATCGTCGTGATCGGCCCATAGAGGACGAACCCGCTGGCAACCAGCGCGCGGCCGCCCGCCGGGAGCGGTTCCTCGTAGATACCGAACAGCGTCCCCATCGTGTTGTTCGATTTGAGGTTCGATGAGCCGTCGAGGGGATCGGCGGCGACGTAGTAGCGGCCGTCGTCGCGGACGACCGACTCGCGCTCCTCGCTCGCGTATCCGGCGACGGCGTCGATGGCGAGGAGGCGATCCTCGAGCAGTTCGTCGGCGTAGATGTCGGCCGCGAGCTGTCGCTCACCGGAGGGGTTCTCCCCGGACTCGTACTCCCGTCGCGCCGCCAGTCCGCCCCGGACGTCCGGGGCGGTCGAGGCAACGGCGTCGACGACGGCGTCGATCGGGTCAGTCATCTATTCGGCGGCGGTGAGCGCCTCGTCGACGGTCGCCTCCTCGAAGATGATCGCTTCGAGCGCGTCGAGGATCCGTTCGGGGTTCTCGCGCTGCCAAACGTTGCGCCCGACGGCGAGGCCCTTTCCGCCGGCGTCGATCGTCTCCTTGACGCTCCCGAGGAAGGCGCGGTCGGTGGTCTTCGAGCCGCCGGACATGACGACTTTCGTCGCCCCGGCCATCCGGACGGCGTCCTCCATCGCCTCGCGGCTGCCGGGGTGTTTGACCTTCGCCACGTCGGCACCCAACTCGAGGGCGAGCCGTGCCGCATAGGAGATCGTCGAGGGCTTGGTGTCGTTTTTGAGCCCCTGTCCGCGCGGATACGACCACATCACGACCGGGAGGTCGTGTTCGCGGGCGGCCTCCTGTGCCTCCCGGAACTCCTCGGCCATCTCGATTTCGTGGTTCGATCCGCCGTAGAGAGTGAATCCGACCGACGACGCGCCGAGTTCGGCGGCGTATTCGACGGAGCAGTTGACCGCCGAGTCGGGCTCGCCCATCCAGAGGTTCGAGGTGCCGTTGAGCTTCGCCAGGAGATCGACGTCGTCCTCGTAACTCGGGTAGTACGCCTCGGCGAGCCCCTTCTGGACGGCGACGGAGGTGACCGCAGGGTGGGTCGCCGCCTCGAACGTCCGTTGTGGATCGGCGCTCTCGGGGACGCCCTCGAAATCGACCGGGCCGTGTTCGAGGCCGTGATCGTACGCCAGGATGAGGACCTTTCCGTCCCGACACAGCGGGGTGTCGTCTATGGGGATCATATATCGGATGCTCCGACGAGACGCACAAAGAAGATTCTGGTCCGTCGAAACCGGTACAGAGTGAATAACTATATGCGTGTCGGGCCGGCCGCCGCCGGCCGGCGTTTCACTCGCCGGTCAGCGCCTCACTCGCCGGCGCGAACTCGATCGTCTCCCCGAGTCCCTCGTCCCCGGCGCGTTCGTAGAGCATCCACGCCGCGGCGACCGTCTCGATGCCCGTCCCGCCGCTGTCGAACACCGTCACCTCGTTGACCTGGGTTCGCCCCGGACGTTTCCCGGCAACCACCTCGCCGAGCTCGGCGTGGATGTGATCGTCGTCGACGACGCCCGAATCGCGGGCCGCGAGAAACGCCCCGGCGTCCTGAAACGCACGCTCGCGGAGGTCCGGAACGTACGTCGATCGGGCGACAGTCTCCGCTTCGAGCTCCCGCTTTCCGCGGTCGTATTGACCCATTGCGGTCACGTGGACGCCGTCGGAGAGGTCGGCGTCCCGGACGACGGGGTCCGTGGCGGTCGTCGCGGTGATGACGATGTCCGCGTCGTCGACGGCCGCGGCCGAACTCTCGACCGCGGTCACCGCCGCCGGGAGGCGGTCGTCGAACTCGGCGGCGAACGACTCCCGGCTCTCCGCCGTCGGCGAGAAGACACGAACGTCCTCGAGGTCCCGAACCGTCGCCGTCGCCCGGAGCTGGCCGCGGGCCTGTGCCCCCGCGCCGATCACCGCACACGTCGTCGCGTCCTCACGGGCCAACGCGTCGACGCCGACCGCGCCCGTCGCGCCGGTTTTGAAGGGGTTCATTGATGCCCCGTCGAGCAACGCGAGCATCCCGCCCGACTCGGCGTCGAAAAGCGGAAGCGCGAAGTGTGCGTCCCCGTCACCGAAGCCGGCGGCGTAGGTGTACCCGCCCATTCCGCCGACTTCGGGGAGGATGGCGAAGTAGCCGGTACACATCCCCGGGGGATCGGTCGAGACGAGTTTCGTCCGCGGTTCGGCACTGCCCTCCTTCCCGTGGCTCTCGTAGCCGCCCCTGACGGCGTCGACGTACTCCGCGGGGGTCGCGAGGCCGGACAGGTCGTCGCTCCGGAGGAACAAAACGTCGGTCATGGTCGGTGTTCACCGGGTGCGGACATAACGGCTGTGACTGCTTGCCGAGGCGAATCCGGGCCGTTTAACCACTCTCCGGGAGAACCCACAGTCGATGGATGGGGAGGGCTCGGACGTCGATTACGCCGGGCGGGCGAAGGAGATTCTCGGCTTCTCGCGGTGGTGGCAGGTGGCCGCCGCCGCCGCGATGATGGCTGCCGTCAGCCCTTATCAGTACGTCTGGTCGTCGATCGAGGGGCCGTTGGCGGAGAGCCTCGACATCGCGTTGCCCGCTCTCGGTGCCGTCTTCTCGTTTTACGTCGTCTTCCAGTCGCTGTCACAACTCCCCGCCGGGTGGTGGCGCGACCGGCGCGGCCCACGCAACCTGACCTATCTCGCGGCCCTCCTCGCCGGCGGGGGGTACATCGGCCTCGCCTACGCGACATCCGTCTGGCAGCTGTACGTCCTTTACTCGCTTGGGGCGGTCGGCGTCGGAATCATCTACACCGTCGCGGTCAACACGGCCGTCAAGTGGTTCCCCGACCGCACGGGGTTGACGACCGGAATCGGGACGATGGCCTTCGCAGGTGGCAGCGCGCTCGTCGTGCCGTACGTCAGGGCCAACGCCACGGTCGGCGGCTACGTCGACGTGCTCAGAAACGTCGGGCTGGCAATCCTCGTCGTGTTGCTCGTCGGCGCGGTGCTCCTTCGTGACCCCCCGGACGGCTGGCTCGGGCTCGAGGGCCGCGACAACAGCGACACCGACGGAAAGGGCCTCGCCGCTTCGCTCCGCGGACGGACGTACACGACCCGGGAGATGCTTCGGACGTGGCAGTTCTGGCTCCTCTATGCGATGTTCATCGCGACCGCTGGCGCCGATCTCATTGTCATCGCCAACGTCGTCCGCTTCGCCGAACACCTCGAGTTGGCGGCCGTCATCGCGACCGCCGCCGCCGCGCTGTTGCCGATCGCAGCGGGCGTCTCCCGGATGCTTCTCGGGGAAGCCTCCGATCGGTTCGACCGAGTCCGTGTGATGGCGGCCTCGTTCGTCCTCGCCGGCCTCTTCCGGTTCGGGCTCGTCGGTGCAGGGGTGGCGGACGCCGGGATCGTTTTTATCGTTATGGTTCTCGGAGCGATGTTCTTTTCCTCGCCGCTGTACGTCTACTTCCCGGCGATCGTCGCCGACTACTACGGTGCCGAACACTCCTCGAGTAACTACGCGGTCGTCTACACCGCGAAGATCGGCGGCGGCGTCTTCGCCGGCACGGTCGCCGGAGTTTTAGTCGCAGCGTTCGGCTGGATCCCGACGTTTACTCTCGGCGGCGCCCTCGCCGTCGCGGCCGGGCTCGCGGCGCTCGCCCTCCGTCCTCCCGCGGGCGCCGGTCTCGATAGCGGGACTCACTCGGCGTGACCGTTCCCGACGCGATCCGCAAGGGTTTGAAAGCCTCGCGTCGAACGGCGGGTATGACAGAGCAGTCGTTTCTCGAACAGCGCCTCGATCCGACCACGTGGCCGATAGCGGTCGGGGATCTCGTCGTCCTGCTGGCGTTTCTGCTCGCCGGAACACTCGAACACTGGACGATCGATCAACTGACGGCCGATCCGACGATCTACCTCCTCGCCGCCGGGCCGTTCATCCTCGGGTGGTTCATCTGCGCGCCGCTCGTCGGCGCGTACTCGCCCGGCGGCGGATCGGCACCGAACTCCTCGATCCCGCTCGCGATCCGGTCGTGGATCCCCGCGGCGATCGTCGGCCTGCTGATTCGGGTCGTCGCCATCCCCGATCGGGGGGCCGAACTGGTGTTCGCCATGATAATGCTGATCGGCGGCGCGATCGTGCTGTCGGTCTGGCGGTTCCTCTACTTCAAACTCCGGTAGCCGGTTTCACGCCGGCGATCGTCGTTTCGAAGCCGTACTCGATCGGCCGCACGTCGAGCCCCGTTGCGCCGATCGCGGCTTCGAGTTCCGCCGCGGTGTAAAACGTCGAATCGAACCCGACGAGCCCTTCGACCGCATCGAGCGCCCGTCCGCGTCGGCACCCGCGATCGAACTCCGTCACGATGAGGACGCCACCGAGCGCGAGAACGCGGGCCATCTCCTCGAGACAGCGTTCCTGTTCCGGAAAATGGTGGAACGCGTCGACGACGACGACGGCGTCGACGGAGCCGTCCGGGTGCGGGAGGTCGGTTGCGCTGCCTCTGATCGCTTCGAGACCCCTCCCCCGCGCGCGACGCACCATCCCGGCGGCTGGGTCGACGACGGTCGCACCGATCGCTCGGGCGACCCGACCGGATCCGCCGCCGACCTCGACGATCCGGTCGACGTCCCGGTCGGCGACGGCCAGTCCCTTCCGGATCGCCGTCTCGTCGGCCGAATACATGAACAGATCGTACACCGGCGCGAACAGATCGAAGGCCCGGACGTCCCAGCGCATGCCCGACAGTCGATCCCCGGACATAACTCCGTTGCCCTCCGAAGTGCCAGTATGGAACACGCTCTCCTCGGGTGGCCCGCCGAGGGGCCGACGCTCAGACTCGATCACCGGGCGTTCAGCTACGCCGGAAAGTTCGTCATGTCAAACACGGGAAAGGCCGTCGTCCGGGACTCGGAGCCGGCGTCGGACCGCAAGGACGACGAGTTCGATCGAGGGATCCTTGCCGCAGTCGCGTTCAACGAGGACCGGACCGATCCGTCGGTTCTGTGGTTGCGCTACGTCACTGTCAGGCACGACCGCCGCGGCGAGGGGCTCGGCCCGCGTCTGTGTCGGTTCGTCGCCGACCGGGCCGCAGCACGGGAATACGACCGGCTCCGGATCGCGGTCAACAACCCCTTCGCATACGAGGCGCTGTACCGATCGGGCTTTCGTTACACGGGCGAACGGACCGGCCTCGCCGAACTCGTCTTGGAGCGTCCGGCGTCGACCCCCGCGGCGGATCGCTCCCAACGGGCGTATCAGGACGGACTCGACGAGTATCGCACGCGCGACCTGTCCGGGGACGAAGAAGCGTTTCTCGAGCGAAAGCGCGGCCGTGCGCCGCCACCGACGGAGTGATCACTGCCGGTAGTGGCTTCCGGGGATCGGGACACCGGTCACCCGATAGAGGCCGAGGGCGGCCAGCGCGCCGAACGCAACGAACGCCGGGACCAGCGAGATCCAGGCCGTCGGCGGAACAGCCTCGAGGATCGTTCCGGAGACGTACGGATCCGTCATGTGCCATCCCAAAGCGATCCGGAACAGCGAGAGGCCGACGAGCGAGAGCCCGACGAAGACGACGATCGCCAGCCGGTCGACGCGACCGCGTCGGGACATGTTTCGGTATGGCACCTCCCACAATATAGTGGTATCGCCCGGATACCGGATCGCCAGTCCGGACCGCACGGTCCACAGAAGCAGTAGGCGCGGCCGGAGGGGCCGTGCCTGCCCGGTTTCCGCCGCGACGGCGGGACAGGGATGTGTGCCGCCCGCCGGAAACCGGGTTGATGTGGTTCGGTCCTATTTATAAGCTTTTGGATGGACGGGAGGGCAACCGACGACGCGTTCGGAATGTTGAGGAAGGGCGCGGGAGAACACGTCGTATGTTCGAGCAGATCCGGCCGATCGTGCGCGACGGATGGCCGTTCGTGGGGGCGCTGTACCTGTTGTATCTGGCCCTGCAGGCGCCGCCAGTCCGGTACGTCGGCGTCGGCGGGTTGCTCGTCGTGACGCCGCTTCTGTTCGGCTGGACCGTGGGGCGGCTCTTCGGGGTCGGGCCGTGGGCCGACGGCGAAGGCGACGAAGGATGAGTGTCGAGCGGATCGGCGTGGTCCGTTTTCCGTGCGGATCGATTCGTCCGGGTGACCGGTGGCACTCCCGCCGGCCGGTCCGCCTCAGGGTTTGTGCGTGAAAATAAACGCCTGGCCGTCCTCGACGCCGACGCAGAGGTCGAGCTGTTTCGAGAGATTGAGGCTCGTCGGGTCCTGCTTGCAGACGACGAGATCGTCGAACGGCGTCTCGCAGGCCGGACAGGCGACGGAGACGGTGTTCTGGTAGGTTTTTATCGCCTGATTCTCCTCGCGGGGTGTCAAAGACGCCAGCAGTTCGTCCGTATCGATCTCCATGTATACGATCCCGGGGGCCTCCCCCTTCAATCTCGCGGGTTTATAAATGCCCGCTAGTTCTCGCGTCGCTTCCCGCGGTCCCAGACGTTCGAGACGGGATCTCCCGTCGGCGGCGTGTGATCGATCTCCCCGAGCGTGCGTGTATCCTTCATTCCGATTTTCCATACTGTTTGACCCTTATATAATCGTTATCAATGAACAAATAATACAACTAGAATAGTATTACCGTCAACCGCTTCTCGCAGGTGAACTACCCCCCGAGAGACGCCGTCGCTCCGTTTCGACGGCTGAGTTCGACACGTCGTTCATGTATCGCGGACGTCTACTTTCGAAAATGAGCGATCGCGCCGTTTCAAGCCCCGTCGGCATCGTGTTGATACTCGGGATGACGATCGCTTCGGTCACGGCGCTGTTTGCGGTCGGCGGCGCGGTCGTCTCCGACACCCGCGCCGACGCCGAGCGCTCCCAGATGGAGAACGCGATGTCCGGGTTCAGTTCGAAAGCCAGCCTCGTCGGCTTGGGTGAGGCAAGCGACCAGCGGTTCGCGCTGGGGCGGGCCTCGGAGGGGAGCGTAACGATACGGCCGGACGCCGGCCAGGTGACGTTATATATAAACCGAACCGGAGAGTCCAGCAGGGAGGAGCTCAACAGCACGTCGCTCGGGGCCGTCGTCTACGAGTCCGGCGACACGGAAGTCGCCTATCAGGGCGGCGGCATCTGGCAGCGACGCGGCGAGTCAAGTTGGATGGTGTCACCGCCGGAGTATCACTACCGACTGGAGACGCTCACGTTTCCGATCGTGACTGTCTCGGGAGATAGCCGTTCGAGCGGTGATGTCAGCGGGAGAATTCATAGCGGTTCGGATACGGGCGATTGGTTCCCGATCCGGGATGTTGAGGAGCGATCGAACCCGCTTGAAAACGGCACAGTCTTGATCGAAGTTGAGAGTCGATACTGTGACGCGTGGGAGACATTCTTTACTGAACGGTCTCAAAGCGCCGTCGACGAACCGTGTGGCAACGATGAGACGGTAACAGTCGATCTCACAGTTCCGTTTACACTCACGGCTGATTCCCCAGTTATCGCGAGGGAAATCAACCCCAAAGGCGGTGGGGGAGACATTCCGAAAGATTGGGAAGAGGGTGTGAATCCACCCTCGGCTAGTTCGGACGTGGACGCGAAACTCGCTGGCTGTCGGGACGGAAACTGTAACAAGCCCCTCACGTCGGGCGACATTGGTCCGGGTGAGTACAATGTTTCCGAGGATCACACGTTTGACGACGTGACCTTCGATACCAGCTCCGGAGACGTAACTGTTGCAGTCGACGGTGATCTGGACCTCAAAAATATCGAAATCAACGGTGGCGGGAACGTTACGCTGTATGTCTACGACGAACTCTCGGTAGATGACGACGTGAACAGTGATGGTGGCGCCGATCAACTCATCACACTTCTCCACTCCGATGGAAACGTCGAATACAAGAGCGACTCGTTTACAGGTGTCATCTACGCACCCAAATCGACTGTGGAGATCAGAGGCGCTCCGGCGCGCGGAAATAAGGGGGCGATCGTTGCAGGAGTTCTTAATGTCCGAGGTAATATCGACAAATATGATTTCGAATCCGCCGACGAGCTAGACGACTTCACACTTTTGGGTGGCGATCGGCCACTCACGTACCTCCACGTGTCGGAGAATTCGGTCGAAGTTGAGTTCGACTGAGCGCGCTGGGCCGGACCTCCCGGCTCAGATTCCAGTCGTTCGAATGCCGTTATCCGTCGAAGCGGATCCTGACCGGGAACCGCGGGGCGACGACGCTATTTCCCCTGATATCTGCCTCAACTGTGCTTCCCGACTCGCTCACATTATCGAACCCGTCCTGTGATTCAAAATACCGTGTCCAGGCCGTAGTACGCGGGGAATCAACGGTAATTCTGTAATCATCAGCGTCGGCGAACGCGTTCGAAACGGTCGTGTTGACCGTTCGAGCCGAGCTCGTCACCCGGATAGCCCCGTCGACGGAGACGGTATTCGGCCCCGATGTGCGGAACGTCTCGATGAGAGGAATCAGGGCCGTCGGCCTATCGGCGCGGAACGGTGGTTCCTTGAGCATGACCGAGCCCCCGTCGTCCGATCGAAGTACTGCGCCGGCGGCGTACACGATCTCCGAATTGTCGTCGGAATAGACCAGCGGACGCGAGACCACGGTCACAGTCTCGTCGTCGTCCGTCTCGATCGTGATCGTAACCGGCTCACCGTGGCTAAGCGTTCCACCTGCTAGCCGCATCTCCGTCGCCCGACTCGGCGCGCCGTCCCGATACACGTTCTCCACGTTGTTCGCGAACACGTCGAAAGCCCGTTCGACGTTGTTGATCCGTTCGGCGTCCTGTCTGTCGTCGAGCGTCGAAAACCCGACCGTCGTGACGACCCCGACGGTGGCGACGATGAGCGAGAAGATCAACACGTAGCCGACGACGTCGCTCACGGCGCGGTCAGTCGATCCTAAGCCACGCGTTCGTGTCATTCCGCCTCCACCGCCAGCGAGCCACCCGCGTACTCGATCCGGACCGATCCCCCGGCGACAGTCACGGTATCGACCTCGGTTTCACTTCGGAACGGCACCGTCACGACGACCTCGGGGTTCGTGCTCCGGAGTTCGATCGTTCCCTCACCACCGCTGTGTTCGATCCCGATCGAATACCCGCCAGCGGCCGTTCGGGTCGGAAGCTCCGTCCGGATCGAAAGCTCCGAGGGGTCGCCATCGCCGGCCCGGACGAGCCGATCGGCGCTCGAAAGCTCCGCGGCGAGCTGTTGGCCCGCCACGGAGAGTTCGTCCTGTGTGACGGTCCGCGTCTGGCTCTCGATCAGCCCCGAGCCGCCGATCAGAAGTGCCGAAAACAGGACCGTGGCGATGGCGAAGTTCAACACGTAGCCGACCGTGATCGAGACGGCCCGGTCGTCGTTATACATCGGGCTCACCCGGCGCGATTCGCACCGTCCGCTCGTAGCTCAACTCCGGCGTGTCGATGCGGAGATCGAGTTCGACGCTGTAGAGGGCGTCCGTCGTTTCCGGCGGCGATCCGGTCGGCGTCGGTGCGTCTTCGTCGACTATCGTCAGATCGTACGACCCACCGCCGTTCGCCCCGTTTCGGATCCCGATTTCGCTGTCGGTACCGAGAGCCGGCCAGCCGAACCGACACGGTTCGCCGCCGAGCCGTTCACCCGTCACGTCGAACCGGACGAAGGGATCGTCCGATACCGCGCAATCGATGTTCTCGGTCCCACCGCTGACGGTAACTTCCCCGTCTGTTTCGTTCAGTTTCACGCCGATCGTGGTCCCGTCGAGATCGATCACGAACGCCGAGTCGTCGGTCATACTGCTCGTATCGAGATCGATCACGAACCCCCGGACTGCGCTCGCGTTGGCCTCCCAGTTTCCGAACTCGTTCGCGCCGGATTCGCGAAGCAACAACCCGCTTTCGGTGTTACCTGTATACGTTATTTTCGTCGCCGCCCCTCGTCTGAGGTGTGACTGCCGGTTCGCTCCGTCGATCTCGTTGATACCGCCGTCGACCGCGAGCTCTATGTCACCGATAGTCGCATGGCTCTCGTTGGCGTTCTCGGCGTCGATCAACCCGCCGACCGAGTCGACGACGCCCGCCTGGTACTCAAGGGCCTCGCCCGCCGAATCGCCGCCGCGGGTCGCCACGTTGTCGGTGTAGATCGCGGCGTTGACGAGCAACGCCAAGGCGACGAACAGCACGGCGAGGATGACCCCGGCGACGAGGATCATCTGTCCGCGGTCGTCCGCCTCCGGACGTCCCCGGCCGATCATTTCCGCCACGCGACCACCTCCACCTCGACGACGGTGTACAGTTTGCTATCGTCGATATCCGGTGCATAGAACCCCGTCGGGACGTCGTCGTCGTACAGCCCGATGGAGCGGGTCGCCGAAACCGCGTTGTCGCTCGGTTCGCCCATCCGGATCATCGGCTCCGTGTCGGTCCCGCCGTCGCCGTCTGGATACCGGACGAGAACATTGAATGCGATCTGTCGGCTCGACAGCGTCCCCGAGAGTGCATCGCCGAACTCGTGGTCGGGCGCGCTCGCGTAGGTATCTGACTCGGGTGCCCCCTCGAACGTTCCCCTGGTGGCGTTCCAGTCGAGCACTGCCGCCTCCAGCGACCCGTCCGTCGCCGACGCGGCGAGCAGCCCCTCGACGGACGCTTTCTGCTGGTTCTCGATGTGCTGGTTCGAGGTGCTGGCCGAAAGCGGCGTGACTGCTGTGGCCTGTGTCGCGAAGATCAACCCGCCCACGATGAGCACCGCGGCGGCGAACGCCTCGACGGTGTGGGCCTGTCCGCGCATCTCACCACACCCTGACCGTCAGCCGGTAGCTCTCGCCGTCGATCGAGACAGTTCTGGTCGCGACGGCGACGTCGCTCGGGACGGACCCGGAGTTCGAGCGCGTCAGTCCGTCGGTCGCCCACTCGGGCGAGGCCGGCTCCGAAGCCGGCGATCCGAGTTCGTGTACCGTCACCTCGGCGCTTCGACCATCGAGCGAGAGCGACCCGTCGAAATCACTGAACTCGGCGCTCGAATCACAACTCGCACCGTCGACGTCCTCGTCGAAGAACTCCGCGACGCACCCGACCGAGAGGATCCCCGACTCCGCCGTCGAGACCGCGAACAGATCGCCCGAAAGCGTCGTCGCCGCGCGGTCGGCGACGATGAGTTTCGTCCCGCTCCCGCCCGCGAAGGGATCGAACATCGTCGGGGCGAAGGAGATCACGAAGATCACGGTCAACAGGAACACGCTCATCCCGACGGCGAAATCGAGCGTCGTCTGGGCTCGCATGGACCCGGGCGTCATCGGGAGACTGGGTCGGCGGATCATACGAACATGAACACCACCAGCGCCAGCGTCGGCAACACGACGACGAACTTCAGGCTCGCCATCACGCTGACCTCGCGGATGTAGCCCGCGATCACGCCGGAGATGATCCCCTGAAGCGTGACGGCGTGAAAAAAAAGCATCGTCAGTTCGTCGACGTCGAGCCCCCCGCCGAACCCACCGCCCGCTCCGGGCCCGTCGCCGCCGTCGGCGGTGTCGACGAGAGCGGCCATCGTGTCGAGGAACTCGACTTTCAGAAGCGCCATCACGCCGAGCAGGGTGACGTAGGTCATGATGATGATGACCATCTGCATCCGGGTCTGTGATTTGCGGTTCCGTTCGATGTCGTCTTGATTCTCCGAGGCCTGTGCCGCCGTCGAGAGGACCTGCGTGATCTGACTCGAGGCCTCCTGTGCCTTCGAGATGAGTTTGACTGTCCGCGCCAGCCTCGGGATGTGATACGTGTTGTTGAACTCCCGGAGCGCCGTCTTGAGGCTGGTCCCGTAGTTCACCTTCGCGTACATCGTCCGGAACTCGTTCGCCAGCCGTCCGGAGGACGTGTCGGAGACGACCTTCAGCGATTCGAGAAGCGTCATCCCCGTGTCGTTGGCGCTCGAGAGCTTCCGGAGGGTGTCCGAGAGGTTGTTCGTGATCGCGCGTCGGGACCGGACGTTCCACTCATAAAAGATGGTGAGTGGGACGAGCGCGAGATACAGCGGGAGGTACACCCAAAAGAACGTGCCCCGAACCGGGGCAGCGATCATACCATCGAGCGTCATGGGCGCAGCCCCCGAACGGATCGAAACGAAGACGAGGACGAGCGAGGTCGGCACGGTGATTGCGAGCGTCGCGAGTGGGTACGCCCGGAAGAAGTGGTGCGGTCGTTTGAGAATTCCGAGCGTGACGTGGGTTCCTTCCCGGGTCTTGATCCGGTCGAAGACGGCGCCTCGTCCGGTGTAAGCGCTGATGAGTCCGAGATCGAACATGCTGTTGGACTCGTCGGAAACCGTCCCGTCGTCGCTCCGGAGGTAGCCGTCGCCGACTTCGTCGGACACGACGGTCGAGACGAGAACTAAAAACCCGATGCCGACCAGCGGAATCAGCCCGTAGACGGTCCCGTACAGGAGCATGTCCTGGGCTTCGCCGAGCATCGACATGATGACGAGAATGATGATGAGAAGCAGCGGAAACAGCGACAGCGTCATGTACATCTCGCCGAACAGTTCAAGCGTCTCGAGGACCGTCTCCTGCTCCTGTTTGGAAGTCCGCATGTGTTTTTCCTTCTGGTCCTCGAGAAACCGCTCCATGTCGCCGCCGGAGTTGATGATCGAGAGCATGTCCGTCAGGAACTGACTCAGCTCCTCGGAAGGCGTCTGCATCGACTGGTTCCGAATGGCCGTCCGGTAGTCGGTGTCGAAGTACTCGGTTTCGAGGACGATCGACTGGAACTCCTTTGCGACTTCGCCGTACGTGTCGTCGGCCCGGGCCATCGTCTGGAGAATCTCGAGTTGGTTGAGGCCCCCGACGGACAGCGCGTACATGAACGACACCGAGTCCGAGAGCAACACGTTGATCTCCCGCTTCCGCGCGTCGGCGTCGAGATACGGCTTGGCGATCATTCCACCGAACCCGGTCCCGAACCCGATCGATCCGAAGACGATACCGGACAGCGCGATCAGAAAGGGGAGTTTCAGGTCGTTGACCGTCGAGAGATACGGCTCAGGGAGCGGAATACCCAAAAAAACCGGCGGCTCCGTGACGACGAAGGCGACGAGCGCCCAGCCGAGCAATGTCCCGACCGACCACAGCGACACGCCGACCAGGACGCCGATCGCGAGCGACTTCGAGAGATACAACTCGACCGTCTGTGAGATCCGCGCCTCGGCGAGCTTTCGTTCCAAGTTCCCGACGAAATCGCTGTCGTCGTCGAACAGCCGCCGCGAAAGCGGGTAGAACACGTCGGCGAGGACGTCCATCCCTCCGGCCGATGGCGCGGATTCGACGCTCATGGTTTCCGTTTGTCCTCGTCGTCCGGACGGAGGTCGTCCAGGTCCGGGAGTCCCGCATTCCCACTCGAGCCGTCACCTCCGGCGTCCGGCTCGCCGCCGAGTCCCCCGAGATCGAACGCCGCGTCCGAGGACGTCTCAGTATCCGCGCCGCCGTCGGCGACCGATTCGGTCACGTCGATGTCCGCCGCCGCCTCGACGTCGAGCGCGTCGGTTATCTCAATTCCCGTTTCGGACCCGCGGTACTCCTCGAGTACGGGTTCGGCTTCCTCGAGAATCTCCGCGGTCGCTTCGAGCATTTCCTCGCTCGCGTCGGGACGCGGAACCATCTCCTCCTTGTCCGGATCGATGTCGATCTTGACGGACTCCATCTCCCGGAGATCCTCGAGGGACCGTTCGAGCTCGTCGTTCGCGATGAGCGTCAGGATGGTCTCTTGATCGTTGATAAACGCCTGCAGCGTCGCGGCGACTTGCGTGTACGTGTTCAGCCCCTCATGGATGAGGTACGCGATGACGACCTCCCGGGCGAACAGTTCGCTTTCGAGGCGATCGCGCCGCCAGCCCCGATCGAAGGCGATCCCATCGAGGGTGTTCGATTGCCCCATTCGCATGAACTTGTCCGTCTCCGCCTGCCATTGGTAGACGTCTTGGACGTTGATTTCGTCGTTTTCGGGGTCGTAGTGGTTGATTTCCGTGATCGATTTGTTCCGCCTGACTTTGTTGTCCTGCACCCGCGTGGAGGTCTGGATCGAGACGAGATCCAGGGCCGTAAACATCGTCTTCGAGACGTTGATCGGTTCGGTGGTGAACCGTTTTATCACCTCGCCGACGGAGTCGGCGTGGAACGTCGTCAGCGTCGTGTGGCCGGTCGACATGACCTGAAACAGCGTCCGGCCCTCCTCGCCGCGGATCTCGCCCATGACGATGTACTCCGGCCGCTGGCGAAGGGCGGCCTCCAGCAGATCGAACTCGTCGACGTCGCCCTTGTCACCGTCGCTGAACGACGGTCGGGTGACGCTCGCGATCCAGTTTCGCTGCGGCAACTCGACCTCGCGGGTGTCCTCGATCGAGACGATCTTCGATTTGCTCGGGATGAAAAGCGACACCGCGTTGAGCGAGGTCGTCTTGCCGGACGCCGTCCCCCCGGCGAAGACGAGCGACTTCTCGTTCTCGATACAGAGCCACAGGAACGCCATCTCGTCGAGACTGAACGTGTTCCAGTTGATCAGGTCGATCGGGGTGAACGGAACGTCCTTGAACTGCCGGATCGTGTAGTTTGTCCCGTGATCGGACACCTCCCGCCCGAGCGTCAACTGCGCCCGCGAGCCGTCCGGCAGCGTCGCGTCGACCTGCGGACTCCGCTTCGAAATCCCTTTGCCGGAGCGCTGTGCGAGTTTGACGACGAACTCGTCCAGCTCGCTCTCGCCGTGGTGGACGTTCGAGATGATCTGTTCGTACTCGGAGTGATAGACGAACACGGGCGAGTTGTAGCCGTCACAGGAGACGTCCTCGATGTTGATGTCGTGTTTGATGCCGTCGATGCGCTCGAACCCGACGAAGTCGCGTTTGAAAAAGTACAGCAGCTTCTCGACCTGATGCTCGGTGAGCGTCTCGCGGTCTTCCTCAAGAACGGCCGGTTCGGGCCGGGCCGCGATCCCGTTCAGTTCGGCCGATCCCGTATCGGTGTTGGCCGTCCCATCGCGGATCCCGAGGAGGTTTCGGATAGAGTCAGTCAGCCCGCCGGAATCCGGCCGGTCGCCGTCGTCGTAGAGATCGTATCGATCGAGCAGATTGTACGTCTCGTCCTCGATGACGGTCGCTCGGGCGTCGGCCCCACCCTGGACAACCACCTCGTCGTCGGAGTATTTGATCGCGGTTTTGAGTTTGCCGACGAGAAACTCCCGGAGGTCGACCTCGATCGATGTCAGATGGGGTTCGATCAGGTAGTATTTTTTTTCGTTTTCCTTCTCTGAGTGGAATATGATCACGAACGCGTAGGGCTTGTTCACCCAGTAGCGATCGACCTCACGGAAGTGGCCCTTCTTTTCGGCCGGAACGGCCTTCTCAAGGTCGTACCGCGTGACGACGGTGGTCGTTCCGTCCTCGTTCGAAAAGAACGCGTCCTCGTCGAGGTCGGGATCGACCCGGACGGTCCGCTCTTCGTCGAGTTCCGAGAGCACCTCGACCGCTCCGCCACCCGCCCCGAGCATCGACCCGGTCTCGGCCGGATCGAACCCCAGATACGCTTCGGGGTCGAACGACGCCGCTTCGGGCGCGGTGCCGTCGTCGTAGTAATACTCCCGTTTGAACTCCTCCCACCCGTACTCGCCGACGACCACCGCCGGTTCGGCGTCGGCCCCGGGCTCCGCATCCGAACCGGAACGCCCCGCGTCCGCTTCGTGTTTCTCGCCGCCCGCCTCATCCACCGATTCGGCTGCCGGCCCGTCTCCGGCGGTCGGGAGCGTTCCGTCCCCGGCTCCCTCGTCCGAATCGTCGGTTGACATACGTCCGCTTCGCTCTCTCGGTGAAAAAGGGTTAACTCGAAATCGAAGCGTGATACGGATCGACGCCCGTCTCAGGAGATGAAGCGTTCGAGTCGGTCCATGGCTTCTCTGAGTTCCTCGAGGCCTGTCGCGTACGACGCCCGCAGGTGGCCGTCGGCGCCGATTCCGAAGGCGGTTCCGGGGACCATCGCAACCGACTCGGCCTGCAGTAGGTCCTCGGCGAACTGTTCGGCGTCGTCGCCGGGGCACTCGGGGAAGACATAGAACGCGCCCGTCGCCTCGAAGCAGTCGATCCCCATCTCCGAGAACCGCGAGAGGACGAAGTTCCGCCGCCGGTCGTACTGGGCCCGCATCTCCTCGACGTCCTCCCGGCAGTTCCGGAGCGCTTCGATCGCCGCGTGCTGGGCCGTCGTCGGGGCGGACAACATCGTGTACTGGTGGACGCGGTTCATCGCCGAGATGACTTCCGGCGGCCCCATCGCGTATCCGAGCCGGAGGCCGGTCATCGCGTAGGCTTTCGAGAACCCGTTGAACACGACCGTCCGTTCCCGCATGCCGTCGAACTCGGCGATCGAGACGTGCTCGCCGTCGTAGGTGAGGTCGGCGTAGATCTCGTCGGAGAGAACCGCGACATCATGATTCCGACAGAACTCGGCGATCCCGGCCAACTCCTCGCGGTTCATCGTCGCACCCGTCGGGTTGTTCGGGTACGCGTAGACGAGCAGATCGGCCGCCTCCGCGCCGGCCGCCGAGAGGGCCTCCGGCGTGAGTGTGAACTCGTCTTCGACGCGCGTCGGGACATTGAGCACCTCCCCGCCGGAGAAGGTGACACCGGGGGTGTAGGAGACGTAACACGGCTGGGCGACCGCGACGGTGTCGCCCGGGTCGACGAGCGCCCGAAAGGCGAGATCGATCGCCTCGCTTGCGCCCGCGGTGACGAGGATCTCCTCGTCCGGATCGTACTCGAGGTTCCACCGTCGGGCGTCGATCGCGATCTCCTCGCGGAGTTCGAGCTTCCCCCGGTTTGCGGTGTAGGACGTCCGGCCGCGTTCGAGCGAGGAGATCGCGGCCTCCCGCGCCGACCACGGCGCGGAGAAGTCGGGTTCGCCGACGCCGAGTGAGATGACGTCGTCCATCTCCTCCGCGAGTTCGAAGAACCGCCGGATTCCCGACGGCGGGACGTCGGCGACCCGCTCTGAGGGCTGCATCGTCATGGCGTGACCGAGAGACGATCGTCGTCGTCCCCGTCGTCGAACCGATGGCCGCTCTGTTTGTACGTCTCCATGACGTAGTGGGTGACTGTCTGGGTGATCTCGGGCAGCGGGGCGATCTTGTCGCTTATGAACCGAGACACCTCCCGCATGTTCTCGCCCTCGACTTCGAGGGCGAAATCGTAATCGCCGGAGACGAGGCGAAGGCCCTGCACTTCCCGGAACCCGGCGACCCGTTCGGCCACGTCGCGGTAGCTGGTTTCGCGATCTAGCGTGACGTTGAGTTCGACGTGGGCCTGGATCCGGTCGTCGCTGATGGCGTCCCAGTCGACGACTGCGGTGTACCCCTGTACGATCCCCTCGGTCTCCAGTTCGGCGATCGTCTCCTCGATGTCGGCCTCGGAGCGGCCGGTCAGGCGAGCGAGATCCGCCGTCGAGTACCGGGCGTTCTCACACAGAAGCTCCAACAGTTCGTCGGCGTGCTCCATACAAAGTAGGACAGGAGCGCGAACTAAAACGTTGCGAGGCGCAGCGGTCGGCGGGGGCGGCTATCATAATATACCGGGTCTTCGTGCGGATGAGTATATTAGGTCATGGGATGTCATATAATCTCTCGATACTATTATAACCTTCACGATCTTCGAGGTAAATATGAGACAGCACGCGTTGCAAACCGCGATGGCACTGTACGAGGGCGGGACACTGGACCTTCGAACGGCCGCAAACCAGGCCGGCACCACGCCGGACCGCCTTTACCGTGCCGTCCGCCGCGCCGGCGGATCGGTCCCCACGGCGAGCGCCGAGACCGACCGGATCGCAGTCAGCGCCGACTGAGTTCGCCCGATCGGAACCCGAACCCACTTATAAGCCCGTAGCGAACAGCCGCCGTGACTCGAGGATCGGTGCCGTTCGTGGTCGGCCTCGTCTCCGGCTCCCACGTCATCAACCACGCGTACCTGCTGCTTTTTGCTCCCGCCTTCCCGCTGCTCCGCGAGGAGTTCGGCACCTCTCTCGCCGCCGTTGGTCTCGCGCTCGGCCTCGTTAACGTCGTCGTTACGGCCTGTCAGCTCCCGCTCGGGCACGTCTCGGACAGTTACAGCCACACCGCGGTGCTCGTCGGCTCGCTCGCCGTCGGGACGCTGGGTTGTGCGCTCGCGGCGGTCGCGCCCAGCTACGAACTACTCCTCGCCTCGGCGGTCGTTATCGGACTCGGCGTCGCCGGCCACCACCCTGCCCACTACCCCCTGATCTCCGCGACGACGACCGACGGCTACCGCTCGCGGGCCTACAGCGTCCACGGCTTCGCCGGCGCGTTGGGGCTTGCGCTTCCCTTCGCCGTCGTGCCCGTCGCCGTCGCGCTCGGTGGCGGTTGGCGCGAAGCGTTCGCCGCGATCGCCGCTTTGGGGGTCGTCTACACGCTGGTAACGATCCTCGCTATCCGACGGATCCCCCGTTCGGTCGCCCGGGCGGGCGCGATGGCGAAAGCCGACACGACCCGGGCCGAACCGCCGATCGGCGGGACCGGGGTGGCTGGCCGAATCCGATCGGGGTTCGACCGCGTCCAGGGATACGCGCTAACGCTCGCCGGTTCGCCGATCGTCCCGCTTCTCACTGCCCTGTGGTTCGTCAATAGCGTCGCAGCCTGGGGGATTCGGTCGTACGCGGCGACGCTTCTGGACCTCGGATACGGGTACTCTCCGGCGTTTGCAAGCACTGCGGCGAGCGCGATGTTCGTTGTCGGGGCAGCCGTGTTGCTAGCCGGCGGCTACCTCGCAGACCGGGTCGGGCCGATGGCGATGCTGTTCGCCGGATACGGCTCGCTCGCCGTTTTGGCCGGCGCGGTCGGAAGCAGACTGCTTCCCGCCGTCGTCGCACTCGCCGTCGTGTTGCTGTTGGCGGCGACGGTCGACCTCTCGCGGCCGGCCCGGTCGGCGCTGACCGACTTGGCCTCCGAGCGCGGTGACGTCGGCAAGAACTTCGCGCTCATCACGATCGGCGTCTCTGCCGGCGGCGCAGTCGCGCCCCCAGCGTTCGGATACGTCATCGACTGGATCGGCGTCGAAGCCGCCTTCCTGCTCGTCGCGGGGGTGGCCGCCGTCGCGCTCTGGATTTCGGTCGTCGTCGGTCGGTTGCGCCGAGCGTAACCGCCCGTGGAAACACAAAAGCCGGTTCGCCTGGTACTGACGTGTATGACTGTCCGAAACATCGCGCGCGGCGTCCAGTCGTTCACCAGCAACGCTTTCATCGTCGAGGGCGACAGAACCGTCCTCGTCGACGCCGGGAACGACTTCGACGCCGTCGGTCGGATCGAGGCCGCCGTCGACGGCCTCGACGCCGTCGTACTGACCCACACCCATCCGGATCACATCGGGAACCTCGAGGCCATCGTCGAATCCTTCGGCGTCGACGTCTGGGGGTTTGACCCCGGCCACGACCTCGTCGACCACGGAATCGGGGACGGGGAGGCGATCCGGGTCGGGAACGACAGGTACGAGACTCTACACACACCGGGGCACAAAAACGACCACATCTGTCTGCACTCGAGGGGCGCAGGACGGCTTTTCGCCGGCGATCTGGTGTTCGCGAACGGCGGCTACGGCCGGACCGATCTCGCGGAGGGCGACCATGCGGCGTTGATCGAGAGCCTCGAGTACCTGTTGTCGTCGGTCGACGACTCCCTGTCGACGATGTACGTCGGCCACGGCCCGACAGTCGACACCGACCCGACACACCACATCGAACTCGCTCTCCAGGCGGCGAGGATGAGCGCCTGACTGCCGAAGGGGATTCCGGCTTCCAGCCGTTTTTGTCCGCGGCGGCCGAGAGACCCATATGGACACCGCCGTGGTCTGGTTCCGGGACGATCTGCGCGTGACGGACAACCCGACGCTCGCCGACGCCGCGGCGCGCGCCGACCGCGTCGTTCCAGTCTACGTCTTCGATCCGAACAGATACGAACAAAGCGCCTACGGACCGCGGAAGATCGGCTGGCACAGGGCCCGGTTTCGGCGGGAAGCGATCGAGGACCTCAGGGGGTCGATCCGCGACCGCGGCGGCGACCTCCTCGTCCGGGAGGGTGATCCAGCTATCGTCGTCCCGGAACTGGCCGAGCGGGTCGACGCCGACGCGGTGTATGCACAGACGAAGCCGGCAACGGAGGAGATCACGGGCGAAGCGACACTCAGGGAGGCACTCACCGAGCGAAACGTCGCCTTCGAGCGCCGCTGGACACACACGCTGTATCATCTCATCGATCTTCCGACGCCGTACGAACACATCCACGACACGTTCACGCCGTGGCGAAAGGAAGTCGAAGCCGAGGCGAGCGTCCGGGACCCGCGGCCAGCCCCCCAATCACTCCCGACGGTCGAGGGTCCGGAGCCGGGATCGATCCCCACGCGTTCGGAACTCGGTGTCGAGGCCCCGACGGACGACGACCGGGCGGTGCTCCGTTTCGAAGGCGGCGAGACCGCCGGGAAAGCCCGCGTCGAATCGTACGTCTGGACCGAGGACCGCCTCAGGGAGTACAAGCGGACGAGAAACGGGCTGCTCGGCTCCGATTACTCCTCGAAGCTGTCGCCGTGGCTCGCGGCCGGCTGTCTCTCGCCGCGGTGGGTCCACCGCGAGGTCGAACGGTACGAGAACGAGCGGGTGTCCAACGAGGACACCTACTGGCTAGTCTTCGAACTCCTCTGGCGGGACTTCTTCCAGTTCCAGTTCGTCAAACACGGTGGGGCGTTCTTCACTCCGGGTGGGATCCGCGAGCGCGACGTAGAGTGGGACCACGACCGCCCCGCCTTCGATCGGTGGGCCGACGGAGAGACCGGGATTCCGTTCGTCGACGCGAACATGCGCGAACTGAATCGGACGGGTTATATGTCCAACAGGGGCCGACAGAACGTCGCCTCGTTCCTCGTAGACGCCCTGAACGTCGATTGGCGGTGGGGAGCCGCCTACTTCGAGGAACGGCTGATCGATTACGACGTCGCCTCGAACTGGGGCAACTGGGCCTACCAGGCCGGCGTCGGAAACGACTCCAGGGATCGCCATTTCAACGTGCTCTCACAGGCCGAGCGGTACGACCCGGACGGCGAGTACGTCCGGACGTGGCTGCCGGAGCTCGACGGGATCCCGGGCGGTGAGATTCACCGGCCGTGGACGCTTTCGGCGTCGGAACTGTCGGCGTCCGGTGTCGAGGTAGGCGTCGATTACCCGGAGCCGATGATCGACCTCGAAGCCCGGTATCGGGAACTTTAACGCCGACGGGGGTACCTCGGTCCCGATTACCCAACGAATATACGTGGCTTTACTGTAGGTGATGCACATGGACACGGTAGGACAGGAGGAAAATCGGGTCCCCTCGGGAACGCCCGGTCTCGACGACGTTCTTCGTGGGGGGTTCATCCGCGGACAGACGACGCTCGTAAGCGGCGGCCCGGGGACGGGAAAGACCATCCTCGGGTTGCAGTTCCTCTCGAAGGCCGAACGGGGGCTGTACGTCGGCTTCGAGGAACGCGAGGCGGACCTCAGGACGAACGCCGCCGGCCTCGGGATCGATCTGACCGGCGTCGAGATACTCGATCTCAGCGCCGACGGCGACCGCTTTTTTACCGCGGACGAGTACAACATCTTCTCACCCGAGGAAGTCGAGGGCGACTCGTTGCTCGAACGCATCGGGACGGCGATCGACGAAGCCGAACCCGACAGGCTCGTCATCGATCCCCTGACCGAACTCCGATCGCTACTCCCCGACGAGTACCGGTTCCGACGCAACATCTCCTCGCTGATCAACGAACTGAAAGAGCGCGAGATAACGATGCTGTGTACGACACAGTACGCCTCGGCCGGGGAAAATCGGGATCTACAGTTCCTCGGCGACGCGGCGATCGAAATTGAACGGGCGACAGAGCACCGATCCCTCGAGGTTACCAAGTTCCGTGGTTCGAGTTACGCGGGCGGCAAACACACCTATCGGATCCGGTCAGGAAGCGGCGCGCACGTGTATCCGAAGCTAGTGCCGGCCGAGTACGGCCGCGAACGCTCGCGTGAGCGGTTGAGTTCCGGCGTCGACGAGTTCGATTCGCTGCTCGGCGGCGGCCTCGAACGGGGGTCCGTCACCGTTGTTTCGGGTCCGTCCGGCGTCGGAAAGACGACCGTCGGGTCGTTGTTTCTCTCCGCGGCTGCCGAGCGCGGGGAGCGTGCAGCAGGCTATCTGTTCGAGGAACTCAGGTCCGACTACGTCTATCGGTCGGAGGCACTCGGCCTCCCGGTCGAGCGGCTGCTCGAGGAGGGGACACTCTCCATCGAGGAGATCGAATCGCTCTCGCAGAGCCCCGACGAGTTCGCGAGCCGGATCCGGACCGCCGTCGAGGAAGACGGGGTTCGGACCGTGATGATAGACGGCGTTGCCGGATACCGACTCGGACTCCGCGGCGAAACGTCGGATATGGGACTCACCCGGGAACTCCACGCGCTCTGCCGGTATCTCAAGCGGATGGGCGTCACTGTCATCCTGCTCGAGGAGGTTCGGAACATCGCCGGCGATCTCGTCGCAACGAACGAGCAGATCAGCTATCTGGCTGACAACATCGTCTTCCTCCGGTACGTCGAAGCCGACGGCGAAGTCGGGAAGACGATCGGCGTGTTGAAAAAGCGGTTCGGGGATTTCGAGCGCTCGCTCCGGGAGCTATCGATCACGACCGGCGGGGTTCGAGTCGGCGAAAAGCAAAGCGGAATCCGCGGCATTCTGACCGGCATCCCCGAACGGACGGCGACTGACGGCTGATGCCCGACCCGCCGGAGGAGCTGGTCGCCGGGACCGATGCGGTCTCCGAGGAATGGATCGACTCCCCGAGGATCGCCCTCGGGATCGAAAACGGGCAAAACCGTCAGCTGCTTGCGGATGCACTCTCGGCGTACGACACCGTAACCGTCCGCGGCGGAATCGACGAGGGGACGGACCTCTGTATCGTCGATCCCGGCGGGTTCGAGAAACTCTCGTCGGACCTCCGACGGTGGACACGCGAGGAGCGGCCGGCGGCCGCCCCGGCGCTGCTTCTCGCGAACGCTCCCGAAGGGGCGATCTGGGAGGAGTACGCCGACGCCATGGGTGAGCGTCTCGACGCCGTCCAGTCGATCCCGGTCCCGAAACGGGCTATGGTGTCGAAGGTCAAGGGGTTACTCGAGACGCGGCGTTACTCCCTTGCGGCCAGGCGACGACACGAGCAACTCGAACTCTACCGGCGGACGATGGACGGCGCGAACGTCGGGATCACGGTCGCCGACGCGTCGGTACCCGATCTGCCGCTGGTGTACGTCAACGACGGGTTCGCCGAGATTACGGGATACGGTGGCTCCGAAGCGATCGGCCGAAACTGCCGGTTCCTGCAGGGCGAACGAACCGATCAGGCGACCGTCGATCGGATTCGAAGAGCGCTCGAGGCCGAGGAGCCGGTGTCCGTCGAGATTCTCAACTACCGGAAGTCCGGCGAGCCGTTCTGGAACGATCTCGATATCATGCCGGTGACTGACGATGCCGGAACCGTGACACACTTTCTCGGGTTCCAAGAGGACGTCACCGAGCAGCGACGCCGAAAGGCCGACCTGGAGCGCTACGAGCAGGTCATCCAGTCGATCGACGACCCGATCGTCGTCGCGGACGACGACGGGCGCGTCGAGTTGTCGAACGCGGCGGCTGCGGACGTGTTCGGTGCCGGCGGCGTCTCGACGGACCGCCCGTTTCCGTCGCTGTTCCCGGCGGCGGAACGACGGACGGTCGAGGAGGCGATCGAAGCCGTCGGGCGATCCGGCGATCCCCAGGAGGAACAACTGACGCTTCCGGATCCGAACGGGCGAGAATGCATCTACCAGTTCCGGTTTCAGCGCGAGCGAGGCACTGCCGGCGAGCCGCTCTCGCGAATCATAATAATCGGCCGCGACATCACGAGGCTTCGGGAGTACCAGAACCGGCTGTCGGTTCTGGATCGCGTCCTCAGACACAACCTTCGGAACAAACTCGCGATCATCGCGGGCAACACCGAACTGCTCGCCCAAGACGGGGTCGACCTGTCGTCGGAGACGGCCATGGAGACTGTTGCGGATATCGACGAGGCCGTCGAGGAGTTGTTGGGTCTCGCCGACGCCGCGAGGCAGTTCAACCGGAGCATACGACCCGACGACCGCTCAGGATCGCCGGTTCCGCTCGGGGAACTCCTCGAGGAGACAGTCGACGCCGCGGGTCGCCGGTATCCGAACGCGTCGATCCGGGTCGACGCGACGGCGGCGACGACGGCGATCTGTCCGGCGACGATCCGGCTGTGTATCGATCAGATAATCGAAAACGGGGTCGAGTACACCGACTCGCCGGAGCCGACGGTCGAACTCGTCGTCGTCGACTGTCCGGAGGAGGGGTACACGGAGATCCACGTCTCCGACTACGGCCCCGGGATGCCGGAGCGCGAGCGCGAAGCGCTTCAGCGGGGGGCGGAAACCGCCCTCGAACATCTCCAGGGAATCAGCCTATGGCTCGTCAGTTGGGCCGTCAGGGGCGTCGGCGGCGATCTGATAATCCGCGATAACGATCCGACCGGAACGACCGTCGTTTTGCGTCTTCCCCGGGTGGGCGATTGAAGCGAGTCCGCTATCGCGGCGGAAGCGCCGTTTCTCCGGAATATCTTCTCTACCGTCATCAGTGTATCAGCCGCGAACGAGATCGCTACCGAGGCGGTTGCGACCGCCGCGGTGCTCGGGACGTTCGGGCTGCTCTTCGTCGGACGGTCCGGCCGATAGCCGCTCTCGGTCGTCACGTCCGTCGTCGGGGTCGTCTTGGTGTCCGTGCTCGTGTAAACGCCGCCGGAACCGTAACAACGGACCACAACGCGCCGTCTCAGGGTTCGAGCGCGTCGAGCGTCCGGCGACGCTCGCTTCCGTCCATACCGCCGAAGAAACCGATCTGGATCGCGTCGACGGCGTCGATGGCCTCGAAGCGTTCGACCTGCCGGCGAACGGTCTCGGGCGTGCCGGCGGCGACGACCTCGTCGAGTAAATCGTCGGGGACGGCCGCGATCGCCTCCGTCCTGTTACCGTCGAGCCACGTCTCCCTTACTGTCCCGGTGACCGTTTCCCAGCCCGCTTCGGCGATCGCCTGCCGGTAAAAAGGGCCGTACAGGGCGATCATGAACGCCACCTGCGATCGGGCGTACTCCCTCGCGGTGTCGCCGTCCTCGAGTGCACAACACCGGAGCGTGTACGCGACGCGGACGTCTTCGATCGATCTGTCGCCCAGTTTTGCCCCTCGCCTGAGATCGTCGATCCGGTCTAGGAACCCGTCGTAGGGGATGAGCTGTGGCACCCAGCCGTCGGCGAACCGCCCCGCCATCTCCGTCGCTTTCGGCCCCAGCGCGGCCACGTCGACGGGGGCCGGTTCCGGCGGCGCCGGGCAGGTCAAAGAGAGGCCCTCGGGGGTGTACGCGTCGCCGTCGTAGGAGACTTGCTTGCCGGATTGGACCTGGCGGGCGATCTCGACGGCCTCGCGGACGCGGCGGAGCGGGCGATCGAACTCGAGTCCGTGCCAGTCCTCGGCCAGCGCGGGCGAGGACGCGCCGATCCGGAGCCGAAACCGGCCGTCGCTGATCGCCTGCATCGTGGCCGCGGTCTGACCGGCGAGCGACGGCGACCGCGAAAACGGCGAGATAACGTCGTTCGTGATCCCGATGTCCCCGGTCTCTCTCGCGATGACGGCGAGGATCATCGGGACGTTCCACCCGGTCGTCTCACCGGCCGTCGCGAAACCGTAGCCGAGGTCCTCGGCGTATCGGGCGAGGTCGACGGCCGGTGACACGCCGTCGTACTCCCCGAGCGGCAGCACCACGTCGCGGCTGGGGTCGGATGACATGGTAACACGCTTGATGGGGCGCCACATCAAACCCATCGCCGGTGGTTCGGAGGGTCGGGGCGAGCGCTCGGCGGGCGTAGGGCGTTTCGATCGAGCCGTATCGTATAATCGACGGCCTCCACGCGCGGCGCATGAGGCGGAGTCGGCGACGCCGCCGAAGTGGACTCTATGAGCGCCTTTTCGACACGGTTGGACGGGAGGCAGTCCGTCGGGAAGGCGTCGCGGACGGTGTATGAGCGTCGAGAAGCGGATCGTGGGCCGCTTCGATGCCGAGGTGGGGTGGCTCCGAGCCGCCGCCGGGGTTATCACCACTCGTTTACCGCTGGGCAACCGCCGGATACCGAAACCGGGCCTCCGTCAGGTCCGATAGCAGGACACAGCGTGTTACCCCGACGCCGAGACGGTGCTCGTCGCTGGCCAACAAAGGCATATGCTTCGGATACTTATGTTCGGGAAATGAGACGTAGGGAGATCATACTCGGCGCAGGGGCGGCTACGATCACTGCGCTCGCGGGCTGTCTCGGAACCGTCGGACTGGACGAACACGAAGCGACGCCGGCAGGGGTCGCTCCGGACGTCCGCGAAGCGACCGGCTACGAACAGACGAACGTCGAGGAACTCCTCATCGAGGAGACGGTGGATGTCGGTGTCTCGGAGACCGTAACCGTCCGAAATTATCTCACGGAACATCAGAAGGAAATCGATTTCGGGCCGATCGGGTCGGTGCAAGCGGCTGCGTTCACGGTGCTTACTTCCCCACAGATCTCGATCGCCGGTCGGGAGTTCAACCCGATCTCGGAGATGCCGGCCGAGGAACTCGTCGAGTTGATCGAGGCCGACTTCGAGGGCATCAACAACGTCGAACACGCCGAGGACGGAACCGTCACCGTCCTCGATCAGCGGACGGACGAGTCGGTCTTCGAAGCCGACGCGGAGCTTGAGGCCGGACTCTCCGTCGACGTGAACATCCACATCTCCGAGAGCGTCGAGACAGCCGTCGACCACCTCGTCGCGATCGGCGTCTACCCCCGGGAGGCCCAGGGGTCGGAGGAGGACAACATCGCTGCGCTGATGGAAGGCATCGTCGAGGACGCGGACTGAGCGTAGGGTGAAAGAATCGGTGGACATCCGTTTTAGCGTCCCCGGGCGGTCGAGTGCCGAAGCGGTGGTCACTCCGCCCCCAGTTCGGGAACCACCTCGCCGAGGTCGATATCACGCTGACGGAACGATCTGACCAACCGGAGAACGATTACGTAGCCGACGACGGTGAAGACGGCCGTGAGTATGAGGTTGCCGACCAGCAGCCGGGTGACGATCTCCGGCCCCGCGGAAAACGAGACTTCGGCGGTCGTCACGCCCGGCGGTGGCCCGAGGATCATGCTTCCGAGCCAGAAGCTCGTGGCGTAGACGCCCCACTTCACGACGGGGTTGAGGACGAGCACGGAAGCGAACAGCGCGATCTTGCTGATACGATCGAACAGCGCGGCGAGCGCGACGAACACCAACAGACCGGCGCCGAGTGTCGGCAACGACGTGATGAACACGCCGACGGCGAAACTCCCGGCGACCTCCTTCGGCGAGTGCTCCTCCACGAACGCGGCCTCGAGTTCCGTTCGAATCCGGTCGCGGTAGGCGACGATCCGTCCTCGGACCATACCGTTTAGTGGTCGCCGACAGGTATCAACGTTCCCCGCCCGAATCCGGTCGACGCTCTCGGAGAACCCGTTCGGCGACCCCCGAGAGGTGGACCTGCCCGAACGTCGCCACCGCGAGGGCACCGAGGGAGTTGAACATCAGATCCCGAACCGTGTCGTCGAGACCGTGCTGTGCCAGCGGCATCGCGATCCCGGTCGCGTCCGCGGCGATGTCGAGTCCGAACTCGAACAGCTCCCAGATCACGCCGAACGAGAGGACGACGATGAGGACGTACACGAAGAAGAACTGCCGAGGGAGGTAGATCTGATCGCTGTGGAGGTCGACCGCCCGGGCGAACGTGTAGCCGACTCCGGCGACGAGCGACGCCGACATGGCGTGTGTGAGGTGATCCCACCACTCGATCCGCGCGTACAGTCCGGCCGACCCCATCGTGTGCAAGAAGACGGCGAGCGTAATCCAAAGGCCCAACCACGGATCGAGCGGGATCCGGTAGTTCCGTTCGAGCAGCGCGGGGACGAACGTGATCAAAAGCGAGACGGAGCCGTTGGTGATCGCCTTCGGTTCGCCGGTCACGAGCCCGAAGACGACGATGCCGGCCAACACGAGCCGCATACCGTTCGTCAGCCGCCGTTGGTTCGTGACCGACGGCCTCGGAAGCGGACTCATCGCCGCATCACCCGACCGAGGCGGCGGACGAGTCTGCGACCCCGCCGTTTGAAATACGCGTCGAACAACACGCCGGCGGCGAAGCCGGCGAGGGTGACCCAGAGGAACTCGACCATGAGCGCCGCGTTCGCCGCGTCCCCCGACATGCCTGGCGTCGTGAGGAACTCGGTCCCGAGCAGGCGGTCGGCGTTCCACCGGACGACCGCCCACGCGGCCGCCGAGGCCATCGTCGTCATGACGACCAAGGCGACGGCGAACCAGTGTGTCATCCGCATCCGGGTGAACATGTGCAACTCGACAGTGATCAAAAGTGCCAGTCCGGCGACGGACAGGTAGTACGCGAACGTCCCGAGTTCCCCGCCGAAGAGCCCACGGACCAAAATTGGCGCGAGAGCGAGCACGAGCACTTCCCAGGGGAGCATCACCCGCCAGTCGCGGTACGCGACCGGGGGAACAACGACGATGAGCCCGGTTATGGCAACGAAGAGTATCCACAGCAGATCGAAATCGAAAACGCTCTCGACGAACACCAACCCGAGAACACCGACGAGCGGCCACGCGACGAGCGCGTTTACCCGCCCGCTCCGGAACAGGTTCGCGAGCAGATCTTCAGGATCACCGGGGTCGCTTTCGGGGGCAGTCGCCGCTTTCGGTCCGTCCTCGTCCATATTTCCGAGTGGTTCCGGTTGTGTATATAAGCCTCGGCCATCGGCTCCGCGAGCTGCTCTGTGATCGTATCACAATATTAAATTGAACCGACGGTGTAACGCGATACACGATGGTCAATAAAGACGAGCTCCGACGGCAGTTTACCGACGCGTTCGAGGGAGCGGAGTACCCCGTCACGAGCCCGATGGACCTCGTTCCGGCCTTGCCACAGGGGCCTGGAACGACGTTCGAGTCCGGGGAGTTCTCGATGACGGCGATGGAACTTGGCACGAAAGCCGGCGACACCCAGGAGTTCCCGTACGACTCCGTCGAGGAGCTAGTCGACGACGTTATCGACGGCCTCGAATCGGAAGGGCTTATTTAAGCGGACGGAACACCGACAGCGTTTTGTTTCCCATCGCCGACACACAGTCGATAGCCGATGCAGCAAGCGACGTTCGTGAAACTCTCGGCGCTCGCGTTCGGGCTCGTCCTCCTGAGCTTTCTGATTCGCGGGTTCTCCGGGCTCGTTTTGCCCTCACGGACGGCCGCGATGGTCTCCGCGCCGACGATGCTCGCGGGGGGTGGGCTCATCGTCTTTTTGACGCTTCGATCGGCGCTCGCCGTCTCCGGAATCGCCCCGCTGCGGTAGCGTCCGACCGGCCCCGGCGGATCAGCTCTCGACTTCTGTCGCTGGGGTCGTCTCTATCAACCGGGCGATCTCCTCGGGAAGGCTCTGCTCGCCGTCGGGCGTCCGAACGGTAACTAACCCGAACGGTGCGATCTCGAGGACCTCGATCTCGACGCCGGGTTCGATGCCGGCGCCGGCGAGGTACCGCAGTTCCTCGTCGCCCTGATGACGGATCCGCCTGACGACCGCCCGGTCGCCCTCCATGGCGTCGGAGAGCCGCGACCGGTCGGTGTCTTCAGGGAGTTCGAGATCCGCATCGGGGATCGGGTCGCCGTGCGGGTCGACGCCCGGGTTGTCGAGCACCTCGGCGATGCGCTCGGCCAACTCCTCGGAGACGTGGTGTTCGAGGCGGTCGGCCTCCTCGTGTACGTCGGCCCAGTCGTAATCGAGGTGTTCGCTCAGGAACGACTCGAGAAGCCGGTGGTGTCTGAGTATCTCGAGGGCGACGATCTCACCTTCCTCGGTGAGAGTCACGCCGCGGTACTCCTCGCGGTCGACGAGGCCGTGCTCCTCGAGTTTCTTTATCATGCTCGAAACCGTCGGGGAGGTCACGTCAAGGTAGTCGGCGAGTTCGGAGGTTCCGACCCGCTCGCCGGTGTCGTTGCCGATCGCGTATATCGCCTTGATGTAATCCTCCATGACGGCGCTCAACATCGTCCAGCGATACGGCGTCGACGGGCATAGTGTTTTTCGTCCGAAACCGGGCCGGATGGAAACCGCTTTCCGGGCCGGAGCCGAGTACTCCGGTATGAACGTGAGAGCCGTCGCCGACCTCTCCCCTGCCGAGCGGGCGGCGTTTTTCGATCGCGACGCCGGTGTCGAGGGAGCCCGCGAGGCGGCCCGCGAGATACTCTCCCGCGTCCGAACCGAGGGTGACGTCGCCCTCCGGTCGTACGCCAGCGAATTCGACGGCGTCGAGGTCGGCAACATCGAAATCACCGACGAGGCCGAACGCGCATACGACGACATCGACCGGGATCTCCGTGCGGCGATCGAGACGGCGGCCGACAACATCCGAGCGTTCCACGAGCGGAGCGCCCCGGTCGACTGGCGTGACTCCTTCGACGGCCGGGAGTTGGGGCGGCGTTTCAGACCGCTCTCCCGCGTCGGCGTCTACGCGCCGGGCGGGACGGCGGCGTACCCATCGAGCGTGCTCATGGGCGTGATCCCAGCAACGGTCGCGGGCGTCGACCACGTCGCGGTCGCGACGCCACCCGCCGAGGACCTCCCGCCGGCGACGCTCGCGGCGGCCCACGTCGCGGGGGCCGACGCAGTGTATCAGGTCGGCGGCGCGCAGGCGATCGCGGCGCTCGCCCACGGGACGGAGACGGTTTCGGCCGTCCAGAAGATCGTCGGCCCGGGCAACAAGTGGGTCACGGCGGCCAAAGCGGAGGTCCGCGGGGACGTCGAGATCGACTTCCTCGCCGGGCCCTCTGAACTGCTCGTCGTCTGTGACGACTCGGCGGATCCGGCCCTCGTCGCGGCCGACATGCTCGCCCAGGCGGAACACGATCCGAACGCCTCCGTCGTCTGTGTCACCGACGACGAGCCGACTGCCGAGGCGGTCGCCGAGGCGTGCCGCGAGCAGACCGAGGCACGCAAGCGGCGCGATGTCATCGAAGCGGCCCTCGGGAACGACGCCTCGGGCGTGTTGTACGCCAGATCGATGCCCGAAGCCGTCCTCTTTGCCGAGGAGTACGCCGCAGAACACCTCTCGATCGTCACCGACGACGACGAGGCGATACTGGACCGGATTGATTCGGCCGGAAGCGTCTTTCTCGGCGAGAACGCGCCCGTCGCCGCCGGCGACTACGCCTCCGGCCCGAACCACGTTCTTCCGACGGGCGGAGCCGCGAAAGCCGTCGGCGGGCTCTCGGTCGATCACTTCCTTCGGTCGACGACCGTCCAGAAGTTGGACCGCGACGCGCTCGCGGACCTCAGGGAGACGGTGACGACGCTTGCACGGACAGAGGGGTTAGAAGCCCACGCCGAAAGCGTCGACAAACGGTTCGACAGGCCCGAGCGGACGGACTGAGCCGACAACCGGACCGGCGGACAGCGATCCTTATAAGACGCCGGCCGCCGACCGGCCGGTATGGCGTACGACACCATCGACTGCACGCGCGAGGACGGCGTCGGAACGATCACCTTCGACCGACCGGACGCGCACAACTCGATCAACGGCCGGATGGCCGAGGAACTCCCGGCGGCGGCACACGAACTCGCCAGCGACGACGACGTTCGAGCCATCGCGCTGACGGCGAACGGTCCCGTGTTCAACACGGGCGCGGACCTCACCGGGCTCTCGGGCGACGGCTCCGATGAATCGGAAATCCGAAGCCTCGCCGCCGGGCTTCACGAGTTCGTCGGCCAGATCGTCCGGGCTCCGAAACCCGTGATCGCGGGGGTAAACGGCGTCGCGGCCGGCGGTGGTCTCGGACTGTCCATCTGCGGTGACATCGTCCTCGCTGCCGAGTCGGCCAGGTTCGAGTTCGCGTATCCCCGGATCGGCTTCTGTGGCGACGGCGGCTCGACGTACCTCCTCCCCCGGCTGATCGGCCTTCGGCGGACTCAGGAACTCGTCTTCCGCGACGAGCCGGTCGGCGCGGAGGAAGCCGCCGAAATCGGGCTGGTGACCGAGGCTGTCCCGGACGACGAACTCACAGAACGCCTCGAGTCGGAGGCGGCCGATCTCGCGTCCGGCCCCACGAAGGGGTACGCCGCCGCCAAACGGCTGCTCGCGGAGAGCTTCGACAACCCCCTCAACGAACAGATGGCGATCGAGGGCGAGCGGATCGCGGAGCTCACGAACACGGCGGATTTCGCCAGCGGGCACGCGGCGTTCGGAGGCGACGAACCGCCGGAGTTCGTCGGCGAGTAACCCGCGGGGAGCCGAAACCTTCGAGCGAGTGGCCCGCGATCGTTCGGTATGAACTATCTCCTCGCGACCGACTCGGTCCACACGACGGCCGCGGCTTGCGATTACCTCGAACCGCGGCTCGGGGCCGACGATACCGTCTCGGCGGTCACCGTTTCGGGCGCGGCCGACCGCGACGGCGACGACGCGTTGAACGTCGCGAACGTCCGGCTGCTCGGGTACGCGCCGGTGGAGACAAAACGCCTCGAGACCGACGCCGACCCCGCGAGCGCGATTCTCACTGCCACGGCCGATCGGTCAGCCGACGTGCTCGTCATCGGCCCTCATGCCGGCGCCCCCGACGCCGGACCGACGCTCGGCACGACGGCCCGGAGGGTCATCGAGGCCGCGGACGTTCCCGTCGTCGTGGTGCCGCTTTCGTTTTGATCCACGGCGCTCGTCGGGATTGAAATACCCCCTCGACGAAGACGGGCGCATGGAGCTACTCGTCTTGCGCGAGGGAGTCCACGGACTTCGAGCCGAGTCGTACGTCGACGCCTTGCGGGACCGGCTTGACGGCCACACCGTCCGTCACGCTAAAACGCCGGCCGAGGAGCGTGACGCCATCGAATCCGCCGAACTCGCCACCGGGCTCACGGTGCGGCGGTCGCTGCTCGATCACGCCGAGAACCTCCGCGTGTTCGCCTGCGCCTACGCCGGAACCGGCCACCTCCCCCGCGATGCCCTCGCCGAGCGCGAAATTATCGTAACGAACGCCGCCGGCGTTCACGCGTCGAACGCGGCCGAGCAGGCGATCGGGTCGATGCTCGCGTTCTCCCGGCGGCTCCACGAGGCCGCCCGGACCGATGAGTGGCAGCCGCTCTCGCCTGGCGAACTCGCCGGGTCGACCGTCACCATCGTCGGCTTAGGTGCGATCGGAACGGGGATCGCCGAACGGCTCGAACCGTTCGACGTCACGACGATCGGGGTCCGGCGCACGCCGGCCTCCGGTGGCCCGACGGACGAAGTGATCGGCCCGAAGAACCTCCACGATGCCCTCGCCGAGAGCGAATTCGTCGTCCTGTGCTGTCCGCTGACGGACTCGACCCGCGGCCTGATCGACGAGGCGGCGCTCGCCACCCTCCCCCCGGACGCCGTGATCGTCAACGTCGCGCGCGGGGAAGTGATAGACACGGACGCGCTGGTCGAGACGCTCCGCCGCGGGTGGATCGGGGGGGCTGTCCTCGACGTGACCGACCCGGAACCGCTGCCGGACGACCATCCGCTCTGGGGGCTCGACGACGTGCTCATTACGCCCCACTCCGCGGGCGCGACGCCGAAGTACTACGAACGGCTCGCCGATATCGTCGCCGACAACGTCGCGCGCATGGAGGACGGGCGGCCGCTCCGGAACCGAGTCAGGATCGGAAGCGAAAACAAGTAGGCGTTACTCGAGCGGCTCGATCAGTTCGATCGCGTGTCCGTCGGGATCTTCGATGAACGCCGTTCTGGCCCCGGCGGCGGGCTGGTCGGCCGGCTCTTTCCGGACGCCGTGGTGGTCGATCGACTCGAACGCCGCATCGACGTCGTCGACTTTCACCGCGAGGTGGTCCCAGAGATCGCCCCCTTCGGAGGGTATCACGCCCTCGGTGTCCGACAGTTGCAGTTCGACCCCGTCGTCGTCGGCGACGTATCGGTTGACCGTGTCGCCGTCGGGCGTTTCGAAGCCCCACGACTCCTCGAAATCGAGGTTCTCGACGTACCACTCGACGGATCGTTCGACGTCCGAGACGTTCAGACAGGTGTGTAAAATCACCATGTTCGATGGCCGTCCGCGGCGATTATAACCCCGGCGGTTCTGCCACAACGCTGCCGATGGTTCGTCCACGAACCGCCCTCTGAGGCCCGGCAACCGAGCGTCGAGAGCGTTCGATCCAGTGGTTTTTGCGAGTGTCGATCCCGGACGGTTTTTGTCCGGGCGTCCGAAACGACCGTTGTGTTCTCCCGCAGACGATCGGCTCACGGTGGTTCTCGGCCCGGGCAGCGACTCCTCCGTCGACTCGCACGCGGCCCGCACCGCCGATGAGCACCGCCAGAAACGTCGGGCTGTTCGTCGGCCTTTCTGCGCTCTGGGGGTTTTCTTTCCCCGCGATCACCGCCGGGCTGGCGTCGCTCCCGCCGCTTCTGTTCGCGGCGTTCCGGTACGATCTCGGGGGCGTCGCGTTGCTCGCGTACCTCATACTGCGGGGCCGCGAGTGGCAGCCACGGACCCGGACCGACGTGATCGCGATCGTTGTCGCCGGCGGGTTTCTCATCGCCGGCGGGAGCCTGCTCTTTCTCGGACAACAGACCGTTCCGAGCGGAATCGCGTCGATCCTCTACGGTCTCATTCCGCTGTTGACGACCGGGTTCGCCGCCGCGGTACTTCCGGACGAGCCTCTCACCCGCCGGCGACTCCTCGGCGTCGGCCTCGGTCTCGCCGGCGTCGGGATCATCGCCCGCCCCGATCCCGGGAACATCTTCACCGCCGAACTGGTCGGCATCGGGTTCGTGGTCACCGCCGCCGTAAGCATCTCCCTCGGGAGCGTGCTCCTCAGGCGACTCTCGCCGACGCTCGGTATCGGAGCGATGACCGCCTGGGCGATGCTCGTCGGCGGCGGCCTCCTTCACGTGGGGAGTTTCGCCATCGGTGAACGCCTCGCCGACGTCACGCCGACGACGGTCGGCATCGTCTCGGTCGTCTATCTGGCGGTGTTCGCGAGCGCCATCGCCTACATCGTTTATTTCGTTCTGTTGGCGGAGTTCGGCCCACTCGAAATCAACCTCGTCTCGTACGTCGTTCCGGTGTTTGCGACCGCCGCCGGGGTCGTGCTTCTCGGGGAGGAGCTCACTATCGCCATGTTCGTCGGATTCGGACTCATCGCCGGCGGGTTCGTCGTGATAAAAGCCCGGGTGATTGCGACGGAACTCGGATACCGGGCGTGAAAAAAGCGACGACGAACCCTACTGGAAGCCGATCCGACCGCCGCCCTGCCGGCGGCCGTCCGGACTTCCGCCGCGGAACTGATCCTCGACCTGATCGTAGTAGTCGCGGATGTCTTCGGTGATCGTAGGTCGGACGGAGTCGAGCGCTTGGCGGAAATGCCGCATCTCGACGTCGTCGGCGGCGTCGTCTTCCCTGAGCGCTTCGATCGCTGCCTCGCGGGCGATCGATTCGAGATCGGAGCCGACGTAACCGCCGGTTATATCGGCGATCTCGCGCAGACTCACGTCGGGCGCCAGCGGCGTTTCGTCTGTGTGGATCCGCAGAATCTGCTCGCGGCCTTCGATGTCGGGTTCGCCGATCATAACGAGTCGGTCGAAGCGGCCGGAGCGGATCAGCGCCGGATCGATCATGTCGGGCCGGTTCGTCGCCCCGATGACCATCACGTCGTCCATGTCCTCGAGGCCGTCGAGTTCGGTGAGAAGCTGGTTTACGACCCGCTCGGAGACGTTCGAGCCGGTGTCGGTTCCCCGACCGGGGGCCAGCGAGTCGAGTTCGTCGAAGAAGATGATCGTCGGCGAAACCTGTCTGGCCTTCCTGAACGTCTGTCTGATCGCCTTCTCGCTTTCACCGACCCACTTCGAGAGCAGTTGCGGCCCACGGACCGAAATGAAGTTGGCGTTGGTCTCGTTTGCGACCGCCTTCGCGATGAGGGTCTTGCCGGTCCCCGGCGGTCCGTACAAAAGGACGCCGGCGGGCGGGTTGATTCCCATCCGTTCGAACTTCTCGGGGGCGTTCATCGGCCACTCGACGGACTCTTTGACCTGGTTTTTCTCGTCCTCGAGGCCCCCGACGTCGTCCCACGACATCTTCGGTAGTTCGACGAGCACCTCCCGCATCGCGGAGGGGTCGACCTCGTTCAACGCTCCGCGGAAGTCGGTCCGTTTGATGATCATCCGGTCGATGAGGCTCGGCGGGATGTCCTCCTCGTCGAGGTCGATCTCGGGGAGGTATCTCCGAAGCGCTTTCATCGCGGCCTCCTTGGTCAGGCTCTCGATGTCGGCGCCGACGAACCCGTGGGTTTCGTCGGCCATGTGATCGAGCGAGACGTCGTCCGCAAGCGGCATACCGCGGGTGTGGATCTGCAGGATCTCCTTGCGACCCGTCTCGTCCGGGACGCCGATCTCGATCTCCCGGTCGAAGCGGCCGGGACGGCGGAGCGCGGGATCGACGGAATCGACGCGGTTCGTCGCGGCGATGACGATGACCTGACCACGGGATTCGAGCCCGTCCATCATCGTCAGCAGCTGTGCGACGACGCGGCGCTCGACCTCGCCGGTCACGTCCTCGCGCTTCGGCGCGATCGAGTCCAGTTCGTCGATGAAGATGATCGAGGGCGATTCCTCGGTCGCGTCCTCGAAGATCTCTCTGAGTTGCTGTTCGGACTCGCCGTAGTATTTCGAGATGATCTCCGGGCCGGCGATCGAGAAGAAACTCGCCGACGTTTCGTTCGCGACGGCCTTCGCAAGCAGCGTCTTCCCGGTTCCCGGTGGGCCGTGGAGGAGCACCCCCTGTGGCGGCTCGATGCCGAGTTTCTTGAAGATCTGGGGGTGTTTCATCGGCAGTTCGACCATCTCGCGGACGCGCTGGATCTCGTTTTGGAGCCCGCCGATGTCCTCGTAGGTGATACCGCCGCCGGTGTTCTCGAAGCCGGCGATCGGCTCCTCGCGGAGTTCTACCTCGGTATCCTCGGTGATGAGACACACCCCATCGGGATCCGTTTCGACGGCGATAAGCGGAATCGCTTGTCCCGGCGACCGCATAAACGGATGGTTCGTCGAACTCATCACCGGCACGATGTCGCGTTCGACGACCGGCCGCTTGAGGATCTGCCGTTTGACCATCCCCGCGGCGTCCGAACCGAACTGAACGGACGCCTCCTCGGGGGGAGCGAGGACGAGTTTGTCGGCCTTTGTCGCCTCGGCTTTCCGTATCGTTACCCGCTCGCCGATCCCAACGTCGGCGTTTTGTCTGGTGAAACCGTCGATCCGGACCGTGTCCGTGTTCCAGTCCTGCCGGTCGGCCCGCCAGACCTTCGCCGCCGTCGTATCGGAGCCCTCGATCTCGATTATGTCACCCGGCGACAGTTTGAGATGGAGCAGGGTGTCCGGATCGAGGCGTGCGATCCCCCGTCCGGAGTCGTTGGGGTACGCTTTCGCGACCTCGAGTTGAACCTCGTTCATCCTGTTATACGTTCTCAGGTCTGCCCGGAGATATGCCTTTTGCTCATGGGCGCTCCCGTCGCGGATCCCGTCAGTCACTTGTCCGACAGCATCGATGCACCGACATGGATGACCTTTATCTCCGGACCGCGGAGCCAGCGGATGCGTCCGCGATCGAATCGATCTATCGGCCGTACGTCGAAACGACCGCCGTCACTTTCGAGACGGAGCCGCCGGATGCGGCGTCGATCGCCGAGGAAATCCAAACCCGTCTCGAAACGTATCCGTACTTCGTGGCGGCGTCCGACGCCGACGGCGTCCTCGGATACGCCTACGCCGGACGGCTCCGAAAGCGTGACGCGTATCGGTGGGCCGCCGAGCTGTCGGTGTATCTCGACGGCGACTACCGGCGGCAGGGGGTCGGTTCAGCCCTGTACACGGCGCTTTTGGACACCCTCGATCGACAGGGGTTCAACAGCGCCTACGGCGTAGTAACGCTCCCGAATCCCGAAAGCGTCGGCTTCCACGAGTCACTCGGCTTCGACCGGGTCGGGCGGTTCCCCGAGGTGGGGTACAAACTCGGCGCGTGGCACGACGTCGCCTGGTACAAGCGATCCCTCGGAGACCGGAGCGATGCACCCACGGAACCGGTTGCGTTCGAACGATGTCGAGACGAACCGTGGCTCCGGGGCCTCTCCGTAGATGCGGCCGCTTGCGACTTCCGCGTAGAGTAACTCCGACATTGTTTTGGCTGTCGGGTCGGTAGCCGTGCTCGAATGATAGAGCGGTTGGCGAGACAGCTCGGGAAGGAAGAACGGGATCTCCTCGTGTTGGAAGCGGTGCTTTCCCAGCACCCGATCGACGTCCCCCGAATCGCCGAGGAGACAGGGATCGACGAGCACAAAACGCGGTACTCCGTCCGAATGCTGGAGGACGACGGACTCGTCGACCCGACACCCGACGGAGCCGTCCCATCCGAGGGCGTTCGGGTCCGAGTCGAAGAGATCAACGCGGGGCTCGATGGACTCGCCGAGCGCCTCGAGGGACTCAAGCGGTACGGTGAGTGACCCCGATCGCTGGTGGCTGCTAAACTCCTCCATACGGTCCGTCCGGAATCGGAACTCTCGAAACACCTCGTGAATTACATCGTGTATGCGCCTGTCGAACGCGGACGTCGATCTTCCCGGTTGGGCCCTCGGTGTTCTCCTGTTGGCCGGGACGATCTCGATCGCCGGAGTAACTGACTTCCTGTTGACGAACGCCGGCTACGAAACCCTCGGGACCGTCGTCTGGGCGTTGTGTTACACCGGCGCGCTGGCGACGGTCTGGATCGTCTGGCTTCGCGATCTCAAGCTCACCGGGCCCGAGAGCGGTTGAGGCCTGTCAGTCCTCGGTGACGATCTCCTCGTACCGCGCGCCGGTCTGTTTCAACGTCTCCGTCGAGTAGAGCCGCTCGTGGTCGACCGGGAGGTACTCGGCCGCCAACTCGTCGATTTTCCCGTCGACCGCGTCGGGATCGCGGCCGTGAATCATCGTAAAGAGATTGTACGGCCATCCCTGCTCGGGGCGGCGTGGACGATGATAACAAAGCGTCACGTACGGGAGTTCACCCACCCGCTCCCCGTAGGTGTCGAGGTCGGCGTCCGGAACGTCCCAAACGACCATGCAGTTGGCGTCGAACCCGGTTACGATGTGATTTACCACACAGCCGATCCGTTTGATGCAGCCGTCGGCGCGGAGCCGATCGATCGCCGCCAACACGTCCTCGACCGGTGCGTCGACCGCGGCAGCGATCTCGCGATACGGCGTCGCAGAGAGCGGGAAGCCGTCTTGGATCTCGAGCAACAGCTTTCGGTCCAGCGTCGAAAGCTCGGCGGCCGCGGTCTCGGAAATCCGCGTCGCGTCGACGGTCGTCGATTCCACCGACTCGCGGGCGAACCGGTCCCCGTTGACGACCGGGAACTCGAGGTCGATATAGAAATCGGTGAGCATTGGAAGCACCAACACCGAACAGCCGGTTCGCTCCTCGATATCCGTGAGTATCTCGTTTCGCGTCTCGAGGGACCCCGCAGTCACGACGAACCACATGTTCCACTCGTGGTCGCGCCGATAGTTGTGGTTCACCTGCCGGTAGCCGTTTATGATGTCGGCGATCTCGTCGAACTCGTTTTCGGGTGCCTGCACGGCGGCAAGGGTTGACGATCCGATGACGGGCGGGTTCAACACCGCTCCGAAGCGGCGGAAGATGCCGGCGTCCCGGAGTCGTTCGACGCGTTCGAGCGCCTCGGAGCCGTCGATCCCGAGCGCTTCCCCGATCCGATCGAACGGTCGCTCCTCGACCGGGAATCCGGACTGATAGCCGTCGATGAGCGCGGCATCGATCGAATCGATGTCCGCACGCCAATCCTCGCCGTCGGCCGCCGACGTACTCATTGATACGTATTGGGGCCGGGGGGTTTAGATTTCGTCGGTCCCGGAACGACCCCCGATGAGGTGTATTTTTGTTCCGGAAGCCCAAACCACCCGTATGGCACAGACGACGGAGCGATACGGGGAGTGGTCGCTGAAACGGCTGATGACCGAGGTCGTCGGATCCGGGCACAAATCGGCCGACGACATGGACCGGCTGCAGGCCAAAGAGGCGTTTCGCCGTATTCTCGACGGGGAGCCGGATCCGACGACGCTCGGGGCCTTCTGGCTCGCGAACCGATGGAAGCGGAACACGCCGGAGGAACTCGCCGGGTACGTCGACGTGATGGCCGACGGCGTCGAGACCGCCGCGCCGAACTGCGATCCGGTCGACTGCGGCGCGAACTACGACGGCAAGGGCCGAACCGCCCTGTTGGGGGTGGCGTCCGGACTCGTCGCCGCCGCCGCCGGAACCCCCGTCGTCGTCCACTCCGGTGATCGGGTCCCGACACAAAAACAGGACGCCTACAAGCACGTCCTCGACGAACTCGGCGTCCGGACGGAGCTGTCGTCCGAGGAGTCCGCAGCGATGGCTGACGAGGTGGGATTCGGGTTCTACTACCAACCGGAGTTCGCTCCCGAGGTCGACGCGCTCTCGGACCGCCGCGACCGGATGGGCGTCCGGACGTTCGTCAACACCGTCGAAACGCTTGCTAACCCGGCCGAGGCGTCCGTCCACCTCGGTTCGTTCTATCATCTCCCGTACGCCAAACGAATCATCGACACGTTCGGTGAATCCGAGACGGCCGACATCGACCGCGTCGTGATGTTTCAGGGGCTCGAGGGGTACGACGACATCCGCCCCGGATCGACGAAAGTCGCCGTCTGGGACCGCGGCGGCGAAATGAGCGACTTCGACATCGAAACTCCCGAGTATGGGATGGACTTCGAGAGCGACGACCTCGGCGTCGGGAACGTCGCCGCCGACTCCGCCGGGATCACCGAATCGATTCTCGCCGGCGAACGAGACGACCACTTCGCCGACGCGGTCGCGGTCAACGCTGCACTCCGGATCTATGCAGGTGGCGATGCCGAGGACATCGATTCGGGACTCGAACGCGCCCGCGAGACACTCGACTCCGGCGAACCGGCATCGCTACTCGAGGATCTCCAGGCGTTCTAGCGGACCCGCAGCGAATAGGCGATTATCGATAGCCCCGCCAGCACGAACAGACTCTCTATCAGGATCCCGACCCCGAGCGGGACGGATAACAACTCGAAGGTAAACCCGGCGAGCAACACGCCCACGACGATGAACCCGAATCCGATCGAGAGGAATCCGAGCGATCGGTCGTACGTCCGCCGATACGCGCTAAAGGCGAGATACGTCACGACACCACCGACAATAAGGATGAGCGTCTTTACCGCGGCGATCGCGAGCTGAATTTCCGGACCGACTGTCGAGTGCACCATGATTACAGTTCCCTCCGTACTTCGGACCACATCTCCGCGAGGCGTTCGTCGGCGCCCCGAGCGGGGCGTTCGATTTCGATTCGAATCGATTCGTCGCGGGTCACGATGACTTCCTCGAAATCAATCTCGTACCGGCTCGCGTGGCTGCCGTCCTCCCGGATCTCGGTTCCTTCCCTGATGAGGGTCGCTTCGGACAGCCGGTCGAGTTTTCGATACAGCGTCGACCGAGGGATGTCACACCGTTCGAGGAGCGCACGCGCCGTTTTCGGCTCCTCCAACTTGGAGAGAATCGTGCGGCAATCGTCGTCGTGTAACGCCTCCAACACAGTGGCGACGTCCGGGTCATCGTCCTCGGCCAACGGATCCCGAACCATGTAAACGGTTCTATCCGGGGTCGATAAATGGCTGTGGGTTCCCTGCATAGTCTTCGAGTACGACGTTCTCGATTTTGACTCGCCCCCCGAAGTGTGGCACCCGTCTAAGAGCATCTCCCCTGTCGCCGGGGGCGTACCCATCGCGACCACGACGGGTTTTTCCGGCGCCGACAGTTCCGACATGGAAGAAAGCCGGCAGTCTTTTGCGACGCCCACACCTGACGTGTGTATGAGCAACGATCGATCCGTCTCCGATCCGGACAACCCGACCGTAACGTTGCGAACCACACACGGCGACATCACTGTCGAACTGTTCGAGGACCGCGCCCCGAGGACCGTCGCGAACTTCCTCGGACTGGCGCGACACGACCCCGCGGCCAACGCCGACCCCGAGTACGAAACGAACACGTGGGAAGACCCCGAAACGGGCGAGATCCGGGGCGACTCGCTGTACGAGGGCGTGGTCTTCCACCGAGTCATCGACGATTTCATGATCCAGGGCGGAGATCCGACTGGGACCGGTCGCGGGGGGCCTGGGTATCAGTTCGACGACGAGTTCCACGACGATCTCACACACGACGGCCCCGGAATCCTCTCGATGGCCAACTCCGGACCGAACACCAACGGATCGCAGTTTTTCATCACGCTGGCTGCGACCCCGCACCTCGACGGGAAACACGCCGTCTTCGGACACGTGATCGAGGGAATGGACGTGGTCGAGGAGATCGGCTCCCTGCCGACGGGTCGGAACGACCAGCCCCAGGCGGACGTCGAAATCGAGACGGTCGAAATCGACGAGTAGTCGACTACGGTTCCGTCTGAACCGCGTACTGCAACACGGCAAGCGCCGACCGGCCGTCACGGAGGTCGCCGACCGCGGCCCGTGAACGGAGTTCGTCGAACGTCGTCGTCTCCACGGCGATCGACTCGTTGTAGTCGAGATCCTGTTCGTCAGTCGGCTCACAGCCGTGTGCCACGGCGTAATGAAACGTCGAATCGAACAGTCCGTTCGCGGGTTCGTACGTCGCGATCTGTTCGACGACGTCCGCATCGTAGCCGGTTTCCTCCCGCAACTCACGTCGCGCGGCCGCACGAACGTCCCCGTCGTCGTCTTCCATTCCCCCGGCCGGGAGCCCGTAGTTGGTGCGACCGACAGCCTGTCGCCACTCGCGGATGACGACGACGTCGCCGTCGTCGGTGAACGGTAACACTACGACTGACGGCGGTTCGGAGACGTAGTGGTAGTCGGTTTCAGTCCCGTCCGGGAGCCGAACGTCGTCGCGCACGACGTCGAAGCCGGGGCAGCTATAATCGATTTCGGAACCGAGTGTTTCCCATGAGAGATCGGAGTCAGCCATACCGGTCGGTCGGGGGGACGGATAAAAACGGTATGGGCCAGGATCGGGCGAACGGACGGAGCGTCTCGGATAGACCGGGTACCAAACGAGCCCGCTTGGTCTCACAGTCCTCCGGCGGCGGTGCTCCGTGCTCCCGCTCCGGCCGCCGTCGGCGCTCAGTCAGGTCACGTCGAGGGTTGCTCCCGCGCTTGTATATAAATCCGCACACCGGTCCGGACATCGCTACCGCGTAGGACCGTCGACGGCGACGTCGCCGGTCATCCATTCGAAATACCGGTCGTAATGGGCCGCACAGCCGGGATTGAACGGCGAATCACAGGTCGGGCACGCGTCGACCGAGGTGTACACACCGGCGGTCATCGTCGATCCGCAAGCGCCACAGAGAACCGATGGCTCGTTCCGGCGCTCCGTCGGCCACGGTTCGGCCCGGTGGTTCGTGAGTACTCTGTGGCATTCGTGGCAGGCGTAGTACGCCCCACAGCAGCCGAACCGCAGGGCGACGATGTCCGGATCGCTCCCGTAGTGGGCACACCTGGTTTCGCCGTCCAGATCGACCCCTGAAACGTCGTAGGACACAGTGTACGGATACCGGCGGAGATCGTTTATAAATCCGGCGACGAAGGGGTCGGATTCACGGAAGCAAGACGACTTTCCCGCTCGATTTCCGATCCTCGATGAACCGGTGGGCCGCGGCGGCTTCGACGAGCTCGAACGTGTGACCGACTTGGACTTCGAGGACACCCTCGGAGAGACGTTCCGTCAGTTCCGGGACCGCGCCCATCACTCGCATCGGTTTCTCGTTGATCGCACGACCGAGGTGGTAGCCGATGATTCGGTTGTTCCCGAAGAGGAGGTCGGCGGTGTTCGGCCGGCCCGGTTCGCCGGCCGCGGCGCCGTAAGAAACCATCCGTCCAAACGAACACAGCGCGTCGAGGCTCTCGTCGCTGGTGTCGCCGCCGATCCCATCGAGCACGAGATCGACGCCCTCACCGCCCGTGATATCGTCGACCCGATCGACGAAGTCCTCCTCGGTGTATCTGATCCCGTGGTCCATCCCGAGGTCCGCCGCCATCGAGAGCTTCTCGTCGGTCGAGGCGGTACCGATCACCGTCGCTCCCGCTTCGTCAGCGAGCTGGACGGCGGCGCTGCCGACACCGCCAGCGGCCGCGTGGATCAACACGGTCTCGCCGGACTCCAGCCCACCCCACTCGTGGAGACAGTTGTGCGCCGTGAGCCACTGGACAGGAAAGCCCGCGGCCTCCGCGAACTCCAGGCCGTCGGGGACCGCGAGGAGCCCTCGCGCGTCCGCGACTGCGAACTCGGCGTAGCCGCCGCCGTTCACGAGTGAAACGACGTTTTCGCCCGGTTCGCGGTTGACGCCGTCGCCGACCTCGGCGATGACGCCCGCAACTTCCATGCCGGGCGTATACGGGGGTTCTGGGCCGCCGTGATAATGCCCTCGGCGTTGCATTATGTCGGCGAAATTAACTCCGGCCGCTCTCACTTCGATGAGTACTTCGCCGTCGGCCGGTTCCGGACGATCAGCCTCAGTTACCTCCAATACGTCCGCCTCGCCGTACTCCGTAACTGTGAGCGATTTCATGTCGAACTCCGGCTTCGACGAGCGCCGATAATAACCCTCGGTCCCGGCCGTGTTTTTGCCGGTTGTAAATTGTCATTTGACTTCCCAGCTTCCATCGGAAGGATTCGTATCAGCGTGCCACCCAAGAGAAACGCGAGACCATCGGTCGGTCGGCACTCCCCCCGATCGCTATCCGAGCGTCGTCTTAATGCCACACCGTTCCCGGGGAACGTGGTCCGGACCTCCGCCGCGAACAGGTTTATACGGACTGGGTTGTCCTCTTAGGACATGTCTCATGACTGTTCGTTTCTCGACGACCTGGGGATCGACGGAACGGTCTCCGTCGACCCTGCTGCCCTCGAAAACCACGCCGACGACTGGGTGACTGAAGCGACCGGCAGTGGTGTCGCACCCGATGCGGTCGTCTGGCCCGAATCGACTGCGGACGTGTCGACCGTCCTCGCTGCGGCCCACGACCGTGACGTCCCGGTGACCCCGTACGCCGCCGGGACGTCACTCGAGGGGAATCCGGTCCCGCTGTTCAAGGGGATCAGCATGGACATGACGAAAATGAACGACGTGCTCGAGGTCCGCCCGGACGACTTCCAGGTCGACGTCGAACCCGGGGTGATGGGCAACGTAATAAACGAGACTGTCGGTGAGTACGGGATGTTCTTCCCGCCGATGCCCTCGTCGGCGAGCCTCTCGACCATCGGCGGAATGATCGTCAACGACGCCTCGGGAAAAAAGACCGTCAAGTACGGCGAGGTCGCGGATTGGGTTCTCGAACTAGAGGTCGTGCTCTCCGATGGAACCGTGCTCACGCCCGGGTGCAAGGCGATCAAGACGTCTTCGGGATACAATCTCAAAAACCTCATCATCGGCAGCGAGGGGACGCTGGGCGTGGTCACCCGCGCCACGCTCGAACTTGCGGGACTCCCCGAACAAATCAAAGGCGGCCGGGCGGTGTTCGAATCGATGGACGACGCCGCCGAGGCGGTGTTCGACACGGTCAGATCCGGCGTCGACACCGCGAAGATCGAGTTGATCGACCCGCTGGCGGCCGACATGGCGAACCAGTACCTCGACGCCGGACTGCCGGACGGGTCGATGATCTTCTTCGAGTTCCACGCGAACCACGGTATCGACGACGAGATCGAGTTCTTCCGCTCGGTGATCGAGGCCCATGGCGTCGAAGCGTTCGAGATCGCGAGCGACGAACGGATGGACGAACTCTGGCGTGCGCGCGACGACCTGGCTTTCGCCGCCCAGCAGTACGACCCTGACCTCTCACCGCGACACCCCGGTGACGTGACGGTCCCGATCAGCAAATACCCGGAGATAATCCGCTTTGCAAAGGATCTCGCGGCCGAACACGACATTCTGCTCCCCTGCTTCGGCCACGCCGGCGACGGGAACCTCCACTACACGGCGCTCGTCGATCCGGACGACGAGGAGATGATCGGGGTCTCGGAGGAAATTTACGACGCCATCGTCGATCGCGCCCTCGAATACGGCGGGACTGCGACCGGCGAACACGGGATCGGGATGGGCAAACGGCGGTTCCTCGTCGCCGAACACGGCGAGGTGGGCGTCGAAATGATGCGGCGGATAAAACGGACGTTCGATCCAAAGGATATTCTCAACCCCGGAAAGATCTTCCCCGAAACCGACGAAGAGGGCGTCAGGGTCCACCTTTCGGACCCGTAGGTCCCAACGACCGAACCGGTTCGCTATCCGTCCCGTTCGATCGCGTCGACGAGTCGCGGGAGCATCTCGGTCGCGTCGGCTCGGAAATCGTACGCCGCCCGATCCGAGACCGCGGTTCGCTCGAGGTTGACGATACAGAGCGTCCCGCCGTTGTCGACGGTGTACGCCGGCAGCGAAGCCGCCGGCTCGACGGCGAGTGAGGAACCGATCGCGAGAAACACGTCCGCCGATGTGGCGGCGGACTGTGCCCGGAGTAGATCGCCTCTCGGCAGTCGTTCTCCGAAAAGCACCACGTCCGGTTTGAGAACGTCCCCGCAGTTTTCGCAGGCCGGCGGCGTTTCGCCGGATCGGACCCGAGCCATTACGGCGTCGATACCGATCCGGCGCCCACAGCCCGTGCAGACGGCCCGTTGACCGTCGCCGTGGAGTTGGATCGGATCGTCGCTTCCCGCTCGCCGGTGGAGGCCGTCGACGTTCTGTGTGATGAGCGCATCCAGGTATCCATTCGATTCGAGCGCCGCGAGCGCGTCGTGGGCGTCGTTCGGCTCGATGCCGTCACCGAAGAGATCCCCGATCAACGCGACGCGCTCGCGCCAGAACCCCTCGGGATCGGCACGGAATCGGGAGATGTGGAAGTCGTTCGGATCGTACTCGCTCCAGATCCCGTCCGGGGACCGGAAGTCGGGGATCCCGGACGCGGTCGAAACGCCGGCACCCGTCATCGCGACGACGGACTCGGCGTCGCGGATCTCGGCGGCGACGGCCACCAGTCGCGCATCGTCCTCGTCCATACATCCACTGGTCCATCCCTCTGCAAAACGTCTTCGGAGGAACGTGTCTTCCCGTCGTCGCTCCAACTGCCGGAGACTGAACCGTGACTGCCTCGCAGTTGGGTTTTTATCGCCCCCGCCCGTTCGTCGTGACGACATGGAGTACAAAGTAGTCGATCTCGATGACGTACCAACCAAAGACCTCTCCGAGATCGAGGAGGTTCCTCCCGACCTCGACATCAGACCCGTCGGTGAGCATCTCGGGCTCTCGGAGATGCGGGCGACCGTGTGGTATTTCGATCCTGGCGAGGAGATCCAGTATCACGCCCACAGCCAACAGGAGGAGCTGTACTTCGTTCTCGAAGGCGAGTTCTCCCTGAAACTCGGCCGCTCCGGGGACGAAGAGTACGTCGACGCCGGCCCGGGCACGTTCTGGGTCGCACAACCGGAGGTGGGACACGGCCACCGAAACGTCGGCGATGGACAGGGCGTCGTCCTCTCGTTCGGCGCTCCACCGGTGGAGGACCCAGGGCTCGACCCACACAGCCTCGACGAGTGAACGACGTCTGACTCGCGCGCTGAGAACCCCTTAGAACTCGATCTCGACACCGTCCGGCGACTCCGCGCAGCCGTAGGTCGTCTCCAGATACTCGATGATACGCGCCGACTGACTCATCGAAACCCCGTACTCGTCGTCGAGAAGGACGGGAACCTGGCGCTGACCCGTGATCGATTTCACCTCGTCGCGTTTCGAGTGAAGCCCCTCGACCCAGACGCTGTCGAAAGTGAGCTCTAGTTCGTTGAGCGTGTCGACGACGTACTCACAGTACGGACAGCCCTCGAGCCGGTACAGTGTGACGGTCATACTACCGCTTAGGTGCTGCCGGACAAAAACACCGGTGCTGTTTCCCCGGCGTTCCGCGAGCGATACGTCCAAGCGAAGGCGGGACGTAGCGAACCTATGGCGATTCCAGTTACGTACTACTGTCCACGCTGTGAGACGGTCGCGGAGTTACAGCGAGACGAATACCTCGCGGACAAGTCCGTCACCCCCTTCCCACTGGAAGGGTGGAACTACGTGCCCGCCACGGCGGACTACGAGGCCGACGACGCCGACGGCGTCCGGTTCGTCTGCGGAACCGACGGGACGACGCGAGACCCGGACGCCACCGGTTGTGGGGAACCGTTTTATCTCTCCTTCGTCCGCCCCGGAACCACGGAGGCGGGAGCGGCTATCGATCCGATCGAGCGAACGGAGTGACCCGACGCCGCGGCCCGATCGACCGACGCTGTAACTAAGTGCCCCCGAGTGGACACACCGGTATGCCTCCAGCCGTCGGCGAGACCGCGCCGGAGTTCGAAGCGCTGTTGTGTAACGGCGAGACGTTCCGACCGACCGGGCTTTCGGACGCACTCGGTCCTCGGGGGACCGTGTTGGTTTTCGACGGGTTCGTCTTCTCGGCCATCGCACAGAACTGGTGGACCAGATACGGGTCGTTCGGCTGGGACGATTTCGACGGCGTTTCGACGTACGGCGTCGTTCGGGACGGTCCCTACTCGATCAACGAGTTCCTGCGACAACTCGAGAGCCCGTTCTCGATATTCTCCGATCTCAACGGCGATGTCGCGGACGCGTACGGGCTGTTAATCGAGCGTGATGGGATGGCCGGAATCGAAACCCCAAGGCGTGCAGCGTTCGTTCTCGACGCTGACGGCATCGTTCGGCACGCGTGGGAGACCGACGAGTGGATCTACCCCGTCCCGAGAGAGGAGATCGAAGCGGCCATTGCGGAGCTTTGAACGACGCTTCTTGCGGGCCAATTTCCCTCAATGTTCAACGACGGCAGGCTTATACCCAACCGGTAACATTCGACGCCATGCGACTCGACGGAGTTCGCGTTCTCGACCTCACTCGCTTGTTGCCCGGCCCCTACGCGACACAACTCCTCGCGGACGCCGGGGCGGACGTGATCAAGATCGAGGACACCGACGCCGGCGACTACGCGCGACACATGGCTCCGACGACCGACGAGGGAGTGGGGGCCGTCTTCGATGCGGTGAATCGCGGGAAACGGAGCGTCGCGCTCGACCTCAAGGCCGCCCGCGGTCGCGAGGCGTTTCTCTCACTCGTGGCGGACGCCGACGTCGTCATCGAGAGCTTCCGTCCGGGGGTAACCGAACGGCTCGGCGTCGGGTACGATAGCGTGACGGAACACTGTCCCAACGTTGTGTACTGCTCGCTTACGGGATACGGACAGAACGGCCCCTACGCCGATCGGGCCGGACACGACCTCAACTACGTCGGGTTGGCCGGACTGCTCGATATGACCCGCGAGAGCACCGACGAGGCTCCGCGAGCGCCCGGATACCAGATTGCGGATATGGCAGGCGGGCTGCTCGCCGCGTTTTCGATCTGTTCCGCGTTGTTGTCGCGCGAACTCGGAAACACCGGCGGCGAGTACCTCGACGTGTCGATGACCGACGCGGTACTCTCCTTCTCACAGGCCATCGCGCCCGGGGCGCTCGGCGGATCGGATCCACGGCCCGGTAAGACGCCGTTCACCGGTGAGTTCCCCTGTTACGACGTTTACGAGGCGAAGGACGGACGATACGTCACGCTCGGCGCGCTCGAACCGAAGTTCTTCGACGCGTTCTGTACGGCGGTTGGACGGTCGGAACTGGCAGATAAGCACATGTCGACGAATCCGGCTGTTCGGGCCGCACTCAGGGCCGAACTGGAATCCATCTTCGGGGAGCGGACGCGCGATGAGTGGGTCGAGTTCCTGTCCGATGTCGATACGGCGTTCGGCGGCGTGTACACGCCGGCGGAAGCGTTCGAGCATCCACAGGTGGGGGCGCGCGGGCTTGTCCAACGGCCCGACGACGGCTCCCCTCGCGTCGGCTTTCCCGTTCGTGGATCCGAGAGCGCGGATCGAAACGACGGCGACCTCCCACGACACGGCGAGCACACCGAGACGCTTCTTGAATCGGTTGGATACGACGCCGACGACGTTCAGGAACTCCGCTCGGACGGGATCGTTCTCTGAAGGGCTACCCCGAAACGGCGACGATGTCCGCGATCGCGTGTCGCTTCAACAGCGCGAACCCGATAAATACGACGGCGAACCCACTCAGCGTCAGGAGACCGATCGATTCCCCGAGGATGAATACGCCCGCGACGGTCGCGACGATCGGCACCAAATACGTCACGAGACTCGTCTCGAACGCGCCGCGTTCGCTCAGGATCGTAAAGTAGATAATAAACGCGATGGCCGTCGAAAAGACGCCGAGGTAGGCGACCATCGCGAGCGTCAGCGGATCCCCACCGGCGATTGTCAGCTGTTCGCCGCGTGCCAGACTGAGCAGATGCAACACGACACTGCCGAGAAGCATCGCCCAGCCGGTCATCGCGATGCGCTCCATCGACGGACGCAACCGCTGGATGAGGACGCCGCCGAGGGAGACGCTCACGACCTGCCCGAGGATGATGAGTCGGCCGAGCGTGTCGCCGCCGAGCAGGTTCCCCGGATCGGGCTGTACGACGAGGCCGATCCCCGCGAACCCGACGACGACGCCGAGGATGCCGATCCCCGAGAGTCGCTCGCCGAGTAACGCGAGCGCCCACAGCGCGGTGACGATCGGAACCAGCGCCTGCAGAATCGCCGCGACACCGCTTGGAACGGTCTGTTGGCCGATGAACAACAGCCCGTTACCGGCAACCAAAAAGAGCCCGCCGGCGATGATCGCCAAGACGTTGTCCCGACCGGACGGCCACCACGTGTCGGTCGTCACAACCGCGTATCCGACGAGGAGGGCGGCGGCGACGTCGTACCGGAAGGCCGCAAACAGAAGCGGTGGGAGGTTCTCGAGGCCCACGGAGATCGCCGGGAACGACAGCCCCCAGAGGACGGCGAGTGCAGCGAGCAACGCAGGGACGCGTAACTGTGACACGGGAGACGGTTGTCGCGGTCCGGTCAAATCCCTACCGAATTGCGAACAGGCGATCCGGCGACGACCGGCGGGCGTGGATCGCGACGGGCGCGTTTCGCGCCGCGCTCCCGCCTCGGCGACCCGCCGGCGGTCTGTCAACGCATACGTCCGCTGCTGCCGCTCAGGTATATAAATCGCCGGGCGGGAGTAGCGTAGCCCGTCTCAGTCGTGGACGAGGACGTCGATCACGTCCGTCCCCTCGCTGTTCAGCGCGCGCTCGTAGACGGCCGGGAACTCCTCGGGCGTCTCGACGAGGTGGCCGCGGGCACCGTGGCTCTCGGCGTTTTTGGGGATATCGACATGCGGTTCGAAATCCATCCCGACGAACTCGTAGTCATCCTCGTCGCCGCCCAACATCTTCGTGGTGTTGTCTTTTAGGATCCGATAGTTTCGGTTGTCCGAGACGACGACGGTCAGATCGAGGTCGTGCCGGGCGGCCGAATAGACGCTGTTCGGATAGTAGAGGAAGGAGCCATCGCCGATGTAGCCGACGACCCGCCGCGGATCGTCCCGAAGCGACTCCGCGAACGCGGCACCGATCGCGGCGGGGAGGCCGTACCCGAGCCCCCCGCCCTTGTTCGAGAGGTACCCCTCCGGCTCCAGCGGAAACCGCGTCAACAGCGCGAACTTCGACGTGACGCCCTCGTCGACGATGTAGGTGTCCGGATCGACATCGCGCATACTGTCGACGAGCTTTGCCTTCGAGGAGCGAGTCTCGCCCTCCGGTGTCTCGTCCTCACCGAGTTCCCGCATCGTGGATTGGAGGCTGGATCGGAGCCTCCCGACGGCCTCCAACCGTGCCGACAGTTCCTCGTCGGCGAGACGGTCGCCAACGCGCTCGGCAATCGAGCGCATGACGCGCCCGGGATCACCGATAACCGCCGCGTCGGCGGGGTGGTTCTTGCCGACTTCCCAGGGGTCGCTCGACACCTGGATCGTCGTCGTGTCCTCGGGGATGAGCGGGTTTTCGTGCCGGAGTAGCGTCGTGTTCGTCGAACAGCCGATCAGCGCCAGCGTGTCCGTGTCCATGAGCATCGACGCGGTACCCTCGTCGGGGCCGACGAACGAGACCCACTGTTCGTGGTCCGTCGGGAAGTTGACCTCGCTTGCGAGTATCTCGCCGTGGACGCGACTCCCCGTCGCCTCCGCGAGTTCGACGGCGGCTTCGACCGCGTCGGTCCCGGCGCGGGCGACGTGGTCCCCGAGGATCATCACCGGCCGGTCGGCCTCGAGCAGGTGATCAGCGGCGGCCGCGATCTGGGTTGGATCGCCGCCGCCGGCGTCCGGGATCGGACCGAGCCGTTCGGGCGAACCGTCCGTCTCGGCCATCATCACATCGGCCGGTAACGCGAGAAACACCGGACCGGTCGGCGGTGTCAGCGCGGTTCGAAACGCCCGACGGACGAGCATCGGCAGCGCGTCGATGTGTGTGACCTCCGCGGAGTACTTACAGAACTGATCGACCAGCGCCTCGAGGTCGCCGGTCAGGATCGGCTCCTCGTGGCGGAAATCGAGCTCGTGGTTTCCGGCCGTGATCACCGTCGGTGCGCCGCCGTACATCGCTCCGAAGACGTTCCCGAGACCGTGGGCGAGTCCGGGCGTGACGTGGAGGTTCGCAACGCCGACCGGGCAGATCTCCGGATCGTCGTCGGCGTGATACCGCCGCGTCGAGGCGTAGCCGGCTGCCATCCCCGTGGCGACATCCTCCTGAAGTCCGAGGACGTACTCGATGTCGCTCCCCGAGAGCGCGTCCATGATCGGGAGCTCCGTCGTTCCCGGGTTCCCGAACAGGTGTTCGATGCCGTACTGCTCGAGGGCGTCGACGAACAGTTCCGCACCCGTATAGGAGTCGCTCATAGGGGTAGTGGTGCGGCTACGGAGTTAAATCCCGACCGTCGACGGTCCGGACAGCTCCCGGTCGATCGGCTACCGGTGTCATGTCGATCGGTCACGCGATCTCACTCCGGAGCGAGCGCTTTGACGGTCGATTCGATCCGATCGATCTCGGCTCCGCGCGGGAAGGAGACCGAGACGGCGTCGGCACCCTCGATCGCGACGAATCGCTCGAACCGTTCTCGGGCCGTTTCGGGGGTACCCCAGACGGCGAGTCTCTCGAGCAACTCGTCCGGGAGCGCGTCCATCGCGGCGGCCTTCTCCCCCGCCTGCCAGCTGTCGTGAATCTCGTTGGCGGCGTCCTCGTGGCCCTGTCTGGCGAGGTTGTCCCGATAAAACGTCCCCATGCCGCCGATGTAGAAGGCGGTGTGTTGTTTGACGAGCCGCTTCGCCGCCTCCGGATCGTCGTCGACACAGCAGGTCACGGAGAGGTTGACACGCTGCTCGGAGCGGTCGCGGTCGCCGAGCTTCGAGCCGCGGTCGAAGTCCTTGAGCCGATCGCGGAGGCCATCGCGCGTGAACACGAGCGCGTGCCACCCGTCGGCGAATCGACCCGCGAGTTCGACGGCTTTCGGCCCCATCCCGGCGGCCTCGACCGACGGGACGGGATCCGGCGGCTCGCATCTGAGTCGGAATCCGCCGAGCTCGAAGTACTCCCCGTCGTAGCTCACCTCCTGGCCGGAAAGAACCTGCTTGACGATATCGATCGTCTCACGGGTCCGTCGCAGCGGGTTGCCGAACTCAACGCCGTGCCAGTTCTCGATAACGATCGGCCCGGAGGGGCCGACCCCGAGCCGGAACCGACCGTCCGAAATTTCCTGTAGCGTCGCGGCCGTCTGTCCGATGAGCGCTGGCGAGCGCGAGTACACCGGCATGATCGACGTTCCGATTTCGATCCGGTCCGTTTCCCGGGCGATACAACTCAGCGTCGCGACCGCGTTTCGTCCCCAGGTTTCGGGGAGCCAGGCCGCGTCGTAGCCGAGTTCTTCCCCGAGGCGGGCCTGTTCGACGAGCGCGTCGACGCTCGGCTGTGCCGCGACCGGCAGGAAGAGGTCACGTTCCGTCACGATCAGACCCCCGAATCCTCCAGCGGCGGGACGCCCTGTGCGGTGATCGTTTCGCCGACGACGTACGAGGCGGCGTCGCTGGCGAGGAACTGGACGATGTCCGCGATCTCCTCCGGGAGCCCCATCTCCTTTCCGACGTCTTCGCGGGCGACGTCGGCGGGATCGAGTCCCATCTGGGAAGCGACGCCCTCGGTCCCGACGAGGCCGGGCGCGATACAGTTGACCCGGATACCGTGTTCGGCGTAAGCGGCCGAAAGCGACGTGGTGAAGTTGACGACGGCGGCCTTCGCGGCCCCGTAGTGGCTCATGTACTGTGAGCCCATCGTCCCCGCGATGGATGAGAAGTTGATGATTGTCCCGCCACCGCCCTGTTCTTGCATCCGCTCTCCAGCAGCCTGTGCGCAGTGAAACGTCCCGTGGAGGTTGATGTCGACGATCGTCTTCCACCCGTTCTCGGATATCTCGTCGAAACTCGCCATGAACGACGCCCCGGCGTTGTTTATCATCGAGTCGATCCGTCCGTACTCCTCGACCGTGGCGTCGACGAGCGCCTCGACGGCCTCGCGGTCCCGGACATCGCACTCGACGGCAATCGCCTCGCCGGGGCGGTCACTGTCGTTTATCTCCGCCGCGACGGCCTCGATCTCGTCCGGCGAACGTGACGTGACGACGACGTTCGCCCCCTCGGCGGCGAAGCGTTTCGCCGTCACCGCCCCGATCCCTTGGCTCGAGCCGGTGATCACCGCCGTCCGGCCGTCGACCGAAAACTGCGTCGTCATCGCGGTTCCCCCACCGCATCGGCGTTCAGGTTTGTGTGTCTCATGCACTCCCGGCGGTTCGGCCCAGTTGTTAATAAAGGTAAGTGCAAGTGAGATATTTTTGAACACTGGTAATCCATGAGCGATAGAAATGAAACGAAGATTTATACGTGGCCGCGGACGACGTATCGCCGAATGGAGACACGGAGCAGCGGGAGCCGGATTCACCGCCTGGAGTTCGACGTCGAGTGGCCGCCGGGCCACGTCGTCTGCTATCTCGTCGACGGCCCCGAACCGATCCTCGTCGACGCCGCGATCCCCCAACAGAGCGGGGCGCTCGCGGCCGCCCTCTCGGAGCGTGGGCACGCGCTCGAGGGGATCGAGCACGTCCTCATCACGCACCCCCACATCGACCACATCGGTTGCGTCGCGGACGTCCTCGACGCGGCCGAGCCGACCGTCCACGCCCCAGCGAGCGTGCTCGAGCGGTTCGAACAGGACCCGGAGCAGCTCGGCGAACGCGTCCGGCGGAACTGCATCGAAGCGGGGTTCGCAGGTGACGACCTCGAAACCGCCGTCGGGATGGCCGTCCAGTCGCTCGAACGGAACGCCAAACTCCTCCCTGTCGAGGCCGTCGATGACCCGATACGCCCCGGGGAGACGAGAGCGATCGGGGATCTCTCGATCGATGCCGTCCACCTCCCCGGCCACCAGGCGGACCATCTGAGCTACGTGGCCGATATCGACGGCGAGCGGATCCTTTTGGCCGGCGACATGGGCATTCAACCGTTCAGACCGGTGCTCCTGCACGACGGCCTCGACGACGGCTACCCCGAGGCGTTCGACGCTTTTTACACGGCACTCGACCGCATGACGGCTCTCGATGTCGACCGCGTCTATCCCGGGCACGGCCCGATTCACGACGACCTCGAAACCACTGTCGACCGGGATCGATCGAGCCTCGATGCCCGTCTCGACCGTGTCCATGGGTTAGTTGCCGACGGGCACGAAATCGCGCCCGCGGTCGCCGACGCCCTCGCGGGTACCCACAACGTGAACTACCTCATCCCGGAGACGATGAGCGCGCTCGCTCACCTCGAGGCGATCGGCCGCCTCGAAACCCGGCGGACCGACGGCGTCCGCCGCTACATCGCATGAGCGATCACGACGCGGTCCTTTGGGACATCGGCGGCGTCATCGTCGAGTTGAAATCCATCAGGGAGGGGTACGCCGCCTTCGTCGAGGACGTCTCCGCGGAGGCGGATCTCGACCCCGAAACGGCCCTCGACGCGTGGAAAACAACGCTGGGCGATCACTTCAAGAGCGTCGAGGGGACGCGCTACCGCCTCGCCAGAGTCGGCTACGCGAAGGCGACGGCGCAGCTCTTCGACGGCGATCCGCCCGCGGACTGGGAGTCTCGCCTCGAGTCGGCGGTCGCGTCGGCGCTCCGCCCGGAACCGGGGGCCGTAGAGACGATCACCGCGGTCTCGGAGCGCGGGCTCCCGCAGGCGATCGTCTCGGATATCGACACCCCCGAGGCCCACCGAATGCTCGATGCGTTCGGCGTCCGGGACGGGTTCGGGCACATCACTACGTCCGAGGCCGTCGGCCACACCAAACCGGACGAACGGATGTTTCGGGACGCCCTCGGTGGATTGGAGGTCGATCCTGATCGAGCGGTCATGATCGGTGATCGCTACGACCACGACATCGCCGGCGCGGCGGCGCTCGGGATCGAAACGGTCGGATACGGCCCCGACGCTCGGGGACCGGAGACCGACCACGAGATCGACGACCTCCGGGAACTGCTTGATATCGTCGGGGGCGATCGATAAATACCCACACCGACCCCGGTATTTCAGCCGTGTTTCCGACGAAACCAGTACATATACGGTTTCGGATCGTCCAGAGGTCGGTATGAAAGACGACCGGGGAGGGTTGCTCGGGCGGGCGCTCGACCGCTGGCGGGCGCTCGATACCGACTGGCAAGGCGTTCTCGTCGCAGTCGCGATCGCCACCGTCATCTGTCTCCCCCGACTCGACGTTCCATGGTAGCCGACGCGGTCCGGACGCTGCCGGGGATCGTCGTCCTCTGTCTCGGAGCGCTCTCGGCCCGCGTGCTGTCGTCGTTCGTAAGTGTCAACGAACTGCTTTTGGCCATCGGCTTGGGGTTCCTGTTGGCGAACTCGATCGGCGTCCCCGAACGCCTCCGGCGCGGAACGGAGACGCACGGCGTCTGGCTCGCCGCGGGGATCGTCCTGCTCGGCGCCTCGGTGACTATCGAGGCATTCCTCGAGACCGGAGCACGCGTCCTCCTGTTGTTGTTCCTGACGGTGACTGTGAGTATCGTCTCCGTCGAGGCGATCGCCCGAAACGTCGCCGGCATCCCCGAGCGGATGGGGTCGCTTTTGGCTGCCGGAGCCGGGATCTGTGGCGTCTCCGCCGTCGTGGCCGTCGGCGGGGCGATACGCGGCCGGGAAACGCAGATCGCCTACGCGGCGGGTGTCGTCCTGTTGATCGACGCCGTCACGATCGTCGTCTATCCGATCGTCGGCGCCGCACTCGATCTTCCCGACGTCGTCTTCGGCGTCTGGGCGGGCCTCAGCATGCTTTCGACCGGCCCCGTTGTCGCCGTCGGCTTCGCCCATTCGGAGATCGCGGGTCAGTGGGCAACGGTAACGAAGCTCGCACGAAACACCTTGATCGGCGTCGTCGCGTTGGGGTACGCCGGGTACTACGCCCGCCGTGACGCAGACGGATCGGCCTCGCTTGCGACCCTCTGGAGAAGTTTTCCGACGTTCGTCCTCGGGTTTTTACTGTTCATCCTGCTTACGAGTGCGGGCCTGTTTTCGGCCGGTCAGCGGGCGTTGCTCGGAAGCGCCGTCGAGTGGTTGTTCCTCCTCGCGTTCGTGGGGCTCGGAACGGAGATACGGACGGCGAATCTCAGACGGACCGGCGTCACCCCAGCGCTCGTCGTCTTCGCCGCGGTCGGTGCCGTGAGCGTGCTTTCGCTCGCCGTCGCACTCGCCGTTCTGTAACGCCGTGCTACTGTCGGAACGCCGGGAGGTTCTCCAACTCGTCGAGGTTCCTTTCGGCCCCCTCGAAGGCGTCCCGGGCGATGACGCGTTTGTGGACCTCGTCGGCCCCGTCGACGATCCGGAACGAGCGGACGCTCTCGTAGAAGTCCGCGAGCGGGAGATCCCGCGACATCCCGGCACCGCCACAACACTGGATGGCGAGATCGATCGCGTCGCTTGCGACGTTCGCGGCGAACACCTTCGACATCGACACCGGAACGCGGGCCTGCTCGCCCCGTGCGATTTCCCCGGCGGCGTGACGGATCATCGTCCGCGCGCCGTGGAGCCCGGTTTCGGCATCGGCGATCTCATACCGGAGGGCCTGCTTCTCCGAGAGGCTGCCGCCGAAGGCGTCCCGGTCGCTCATGTAGGCTTTCGCGATGGTCAGCGCGCGCGTCGCCATCCCCGAGAACCGCATACAGTGTGTCAACCGGGCGGGGCCGAGCCGCTTCTGTGCGATCGAGAATCCGGTGTGTTCCTCCCCGAGGAGGTTCTCCCTGGGAACCCGAACCCCCTCAAAGCGGAACTCCGCGTGGCCGTGGCCGTCCATGTCCGGGCCGAGATGGGGGATGTCTCGAACCAACTCGACGCCGTCGGCGTCCGTCGGAACGAGGATGATCGACGCGCCCTCGTAGGGGTGGGCCTCCGGATCGGTGATCGCCATGAGCAACAACACGTCGGCGTGGCTACCCTGTGTCGTCCACCACTTGTGGCCGTTGATGACGTACTCGTCCCCGTCCTTTTGAGCCGTCGTCGCGAGCATTTTCGGGTCGGAGCCGCCGCCGTCTCGGGGTTCGGTCATCGCGAAGCCCGAACGGATCTCCCCAGCGACGAGTGGTTCGAGATACTCCCGTTTCTGTTCCTCGGTGCCGACGAGTTCGAGAGTGTGCATGTTACCCTCGTCAGGGGCGTCGACCCGCATCGCCGTGGCGCCGAGAAGCGAGCGTCCGGCCTCCTCGAACAGCGGCAGGGCGTCGCGGAAATCGTACCCCATGCCGCCGTGTGCGGTGTCGATCTGTGGGCAGTACACCTCCCGCTTGCGGGCCTCCGCCCGGAGGTCGGCGATCACCTCGTCCGACGGCGGACCGTTTCCGAGCTGGTCGCGTTCCGTCGGAATGACGACGTCGTCGACGAACTCACGGGCCCGTGCCGCGAGTTCGGTTGCCTCGGGGGAGTCGTGGTACTCCATACGGGCGCTTCGACTCACAACATTGTAAATTGACCGACGGTCGAGGGAACGGTGGCGACGAACCACCCGGGTGTGCGATTTCGTATCTGTTTTGTTGTATTTGTCGGCAGATACTTGAGCGAGGATATCACACGTTTCCTTACAATGTTAGCGCTAAATCGCGGAGGGCCGTATGACGGGGACTGACGCCGACTACTTCGAACGGATCGTCGACACGGAGTCGCTTCGGGCGTATCTCCGCGAGGAGCTGGGACCGGCCGAGGAATACGACGTCCGACACCACCAGGAGGGCCACTCGAACGAGACCCTGTTCGTCACCTGGGGCGACGCCGAACTCGTGATCCGTCGGCCCCCACCGGGCGATATCGCCGAGAACGCACACGACGTGCTCCGGGAGTACCGCGTCATCCACGCGCTACAGGGGACCGACGTTCGAGTCCCGACGACGGTGCTCTCGTGTAACGACCACGACGTCATCGGAAGTGATTTTTATGCGATGGAGCGTCAGGAAGGCGATGTCCTCAGAAACGAGGAGCCCGACCGGTTTGCGACGCCGAAAAAGCGAGCGCGGATCGGTTGGGAGGCGATCGATCGCCTCGTCGAGATCCACAGCGTCGACTACGAGGCCGTCGGTCTCGAGGAGGGGGAGTTCGGCTACCCGCCGGGGTTCACCCGACGACAGGTCAAGCGGTGGTCCGAGCAGCTGACGTGGGCGTTCGAAGTGACGGCCGACGAACGCGAAGTCGAGGCGTTGTACGGGGTGATGGAGTGGCTCTACGACAACGTCCCCGACGACGACGAGTATCCGAACACGCTCGTCCACGGCGATTACAAACTCGACAACCTGATGTTCGGTCCCGGCGGGACCCCCGAAATCGCCGCGATCTTCGATTGGGAGATGTCGACGCTCGGCGACCCGTTCACCGATCTCGGCTGGCTGTTGTCGTACTGGCGTGAGGAGACTGACCCCGAGCCACCGACCCCCTCGCTGGCACAGCCGTTCATCACGCGCGAGGGTTACCCGACGCGGCGCGATCTCGTCGCCCGCTACGAGCGCCAAACAGGCTACGAGTTCGACAACTGGAAATTCTACTGGGTGCTTGCGACGTACAAACTGGCCGGGCTCGGCGAGATGTTCTTCCGGCGGTATCTCGAGGGGAACTCCGCCGACCCGATGTATCCGAAGATGGAGGAGGGGGTCCCCGCCCTCGCCGAGCAGGCGCTCGCCATCATCGATGGCGAACTGACGCTGTAGTCGGGGCGACCGACCGATCGGTCAGGGCCACTCGCACGGAAGCACATCGGGGTTTCGATCGAAAAGGGCGATGAACGGCTCTATCTCGTCGAAATTCGGCCCCCTCGAGAACTCCTTTGCATCACGAAACCACGTGATGTACCCCTTCTCTTCCAGTTTCGGAAGGTGGACGTGTTGCAGTTCGATCACCGCCCGTTCCGTCGGAGAGTCCAACCGTCGAACGACATCCTCGTACTCGATTCGTCCCCCATGCCGTTTCAACACGGTGAGGATCACTCTCCGTGGCCGCTTTTGTAAAATCCCGAGGGCCGCCCCCATTTGCAAATGCATCTTATTCATCCCCAACAAAAATATATAGTACGTGTTTACCCCGAGGACGCAACAGCGGGTACAGCCTGAGCTCGTGAGATTA
>CAZOFL010000003.1:0-54913 GCA_964579035.1 uncultured Natronomonas sp.
CGGCCGACTACGACCACTACGGACCGTTCATGATTCGGATGGCGTGGCACAGCGCAGGCACGTATCGTGCGTACGACGGCCGCGGTGGCGCCGCCGGCGGTCGGCAGCGGTTCGCCCCGATCAGTAGCTGGCCGGACAACGCCAACCTCGATAAGGCGCGGCGACTGCTCTGGCCGGTCAAACAGAAGTACGGCCGGAGCCTCTCGTGGGCCGACCTGATTATACTCGCGGGGAACGTCTCCGTCGAGTCGATGGGCTTTCAGACGTACGGCTTCGCCGGCGGGCGCGAAGACGACTTCGAGGCGGACGAGGCCGTCGACTGGGGTCCCGAAAAGGAGTTCGAAATGCAGGAACGCTTCAGCAACGCTGGCGAGATTCAGGAAGGCCTCGGCGCCTCCGTGATGGGGCTCATCTACGTGAACCCCGAGGGCCCGGACGGGCAGCCTGACCCGATGGCCTCGGCGAAGAACATCCGGCAGACCTTCTCGCGTATGGCGATGGACGACACGCAGACGGCTGCGCTGATCGCCGGTGGCCACACCTTCGGGAAAGTCCACGGCTCCACCAGCACTGAGGAGGCACACGGTCCCGAACCCGAGGCGGCCCCGATCGAGAACATGGGCCTCGGCTGGCAGGACGGCGACGACGCCGCCGAAAACGGCGTTACCACGAGCGGCATCGAGGGCCCGTGGACGTCCTCGCCGACCGAGTGGGACATGGGCTACGTCAACAACCTCCTCGAATACGAGTGGGAACCGGAGAAAGGCCCCGGCGGCGCCTGGCAGTGGACGCCGAAGGAAGGCGAAGACGTCGAGTCGGCACCCGACGCGCTGAACCCCGACGAAGAGGTCACGCCGATGATGCTGACGACGGACATCGCGCTGAAACGGGATCCCGAGTACCGGGAGATCATGGAGAGCTTCCAGGAGAACCCGATGGAGTTCGGGATCGCCTTCGCGAAGGCTTGGTACAAACTGACTCACCGTGACATGGGGCCGCCCGAGCGGTTCCTCGGCCCGGAAGTCCCCGAGGAGACGATGATCTGGCAGGATCCGATCCCCGACGCCGATTACGACGTTATCGGCGAGGCGGAGACAGCGGAGCTCAAAACCGAGATCCTCGAATCCGGCCTCTCGACCCGACAGCTCGTCAAGACCGCCTGGGCGTCGGCGTCGACGTACCGCGACAGCGACAAACGTGGCGGCGCGAACGGCGCCCGGATCCGCCTCGAACCCCAGCGGAGTTGGGAGGCGAACGAGCCCGCCGAACTCGAGACCGCCCTCGAAACCTACGAGGAGATCCAAGCGGCGTTCAACGACTCGCGCTCCGACGGGACGCGTGTCTCGCTCGCCGACCTCATCGTGTTGGGCGGAAACGCCGCGATCGAGCAGGCTGCCGCCGACGCCGGCTACGACGTCGAGGTTCCCTTCGAGCCCGGACGGACCGACGCCTCCGCCGAGCAGACCGACGTCGATTCGTTCGAAGCGCTCAAACCGAGTGCCGACGGGTTCCGTAACTACATTCCGAACGGCCTCGACAAACGGGCCGAGGAGATCCTCGTCGACAGGGCCGATCTGCTGGACCTGACGCCCGAGGAGATGACGGTCCTCGTCGGCGGAATGCGGGCACTCGGGGCGACGTATCAGAACTCCGATCTCGGCGTCCTTACCGACCGGCCCGGCGCGCTGACGAACGACTACTTCGTGAACCTGCTCAGCATGGATACGGAGTGGCAGCAATCGCCCGATTCCGACCAGGTTTATGAGGGATACGACCGTCAGACGAACGAGCACAAGTGGCGCGGCACCCGCGCCGACCTCATCTTCGGCTCGCACGACGAACTCCGCGCGATCGCGGAGGCGTACGCGGCCGACGACGCCGAGGAACAGTTCGTCGAGGACTTCGTCGACGCCTGGAGCAAAGTGATGCAAGCCGACCGCTTCGATCTCAAGTAACGACCGATAAGCGGCCGGATTCCGGGCGATTCCCGGCGCTGATTCGCCCGTCGGAACGGTTTTATTAGCCTGCTGTGAATCCCTGCGTGAACAGCATGACCGATCCTAAGGCCATGCTGGGTGATCTTTCGGCCACCCAGTACCGGACGCTCATCGAACAAACCTCGGACGTCATTGCTGTCGTCGACGACGAGGGGACGATCCTCTTTCAGTCCGCTAACTCGGAGCACGTCAAAGGGTGGCCGCGTGGGGATCTGTTGGGCGAAAACATCGTCGAGTACATCCATCCGGACGATCGAGACCGGGTCGTCGAGCAGTTCTCGAAGCCTCAGGGGGAGATCGGGGTCATCGACGACGAGATCGAGTTCCGTTTCAGAAAAAAAGACGGGGAGTACACCTGGCTGGCCTCGACGGGAACTGCGCCGGGGACGGACAGCCCGATCGACGGCTACGTCACCACCAGCAGGGACGTCTCCGATCGCAAGGAGTACGAACAGCGGCTGACGGAACAGCGCGACGATCTCGGGATAATCAACGGGATTCTCCGACACGACATCCGAAACGACCTCCAGTTGATACAGTCGTACGCGGACCTGATCGGGGAGCAGGTCGACGGCGATATCGCGGACGACCTCGGTGTGATCAAAGAGAGCGTGGGAAACGCCATCGCGCTCACAGAAACGACCGGCGATCTGACGGAGGTGATGTTGGGGCCGGAGCGCGAACCTGAGAGGGTGTCGCTACGGGACTCACTCGGCGCGGAGTTCGATGCAGTCCGGGCGTCATATCCCGACGCGAGCGTGACGCTTGCGGGCTCGATCCCGGAGACGGACGTGCTGGCCGACGAGCTGCTCGATTCGGTGTTCAGGAACCTTTTGAAAAACGCCATCCAGCACAACGACAAGGGGGTCCCGGACGTGACCGTCGAAGCGGGAACCGAGAGGGGCTTCTGTGTAGTTCGGATCGCCGACAACGGGCCCGGTATCCCGGACGATCAAAAGGAGGAGATATTCGGTAAGTCCGAGAAGGGGCTCGAAAGTTCGGGGACGGGAGTCGGGCTGTACCTCGTCCGATCGCTCCTCGAAAGCTACGGCGGCGGGGTGCGGGTCGAGGACAACGAGCCGGTGGGCTCCGTCTTCGTCGTGCGGGTACCAATCGCGGAGTGAGTCCGGTCGCGTCCCGGTTCGGCGCCCCCACGTCGGCCCGGCCGTGGACGTGACCCTCCCGTTCGCGGAGGTGCCGCGGCGATCGGCCGTTCCCGACGGCGAGGACCTCGGCGACGATGCTTTTGGCGGTCCAGTAGGGGGAACCACCGCCGCGACCGAGCCCGATCGGGGTGTACACTGATCCGAGCGCATCGCTATCGGAGCTGACACTCTTCGCTCGAACTCCCCGAACATCCCCTTGCAGCGCCCGTGTGGGCCCATCAGGGCGACGTACGCGTGGGCTTGCGCTCGCCTCCCGAACACGCTCCGTCCGATCACTGACGGGCAATCCACGCTACATGTACATCCGATCCTCGGGATACCCCCCGCTGGATGACTCCTCTTCGAACGAAGCCATCCGTTCGGCGAGGGTGGCGTAGTACTGCTTGATTTCCTCGGAGCGCTGTTCTAGCTCGGCGCGGTCGACGTCGATACCGTAGACCCCCTCGATCGCGTCGAGAAACCGGAACGCGGCGTCGATGTCCGGTCCCGGTGGATGGGTCGGCGTGGCGTAGACGCCGACCGGCGGGATATCGCCGCTCATGCTCTTGCCGACGAGTTCGCCCGCGACGCCGTCGAGGAAGCCACCCTTGAGGGGTCGGATGTCCGCGGCCTCCAGACGCCGGTTTCGGTAGGCTTCGGTTGCAATATAAAACGCCGTGTGTTCTTCGGGACCGTGCGGAAACGGCACGCCGTGGAGGAGCGCGATCTCATCGATCCGGTTCGTCTCGACCCACTCGAGGATCGATTCGGTGAACGGCCGCGCGGCGGCTGTCGGCACGAACAACTCGCCGAGGAGCACCGTCGCGTCGACGTCTGTGAGGTTGTACAGGCGGGTGTGGTGGCGTGGAACACCGTTCTCGAAGGGCGTGATCGCGGGAAGTTCCTCCGGTGTGACGTGTCCGATCACCTCCGATGGCCTGTTCCGAACCAGATAATCCACCGCAGTGATCCCTGCCATTCCGGGGTTCGTCAGGCCCACAAAGAGCGTCTGTCCGGGCTGAACATCCGACGGGATGGTGAACTCGAACGATTCTCGTGGCATGGTAGCTATTCACCCGGCCGAACAATAAAGCTACAGCACGCGCCGGGCGGGCGTCCGGGCTCGACCCCCCGCTCGGCCATCCGTCGCCCGCCACGGTTGATCGAGTTCGGCCCACTCGACGCTGTCGAACTCGCCGTCGCGGAACGCCGTCACCCGACCGGATTCCTGGCTCAGCGTCAGCGTCGCGATCACGTCCGACCGGGCCGAAACGTCGAGCGCGAGGTACGCACCCGGTGCCGGTCGGCCGGGGGTGTCCGAGCGATTGTACGCGAGTGAGACCTCCTCGAGTCCGTCCCGGAGCGTCTCGATCAGCCGTTCGACGCGCGGATGGTTGCGGTAGCGTATCGCAAGGTCCGTGTCAGCCATACGCTACCGATCGCCGCCGAGAAAAAATACGTTCCTCCCCACCGGAGAGCACTCCCGTCAATCGGCCTGTTTTTCGATTTCGCCTTTGAGTGATGCGGTGTCGAAGTCGTGGTCGGGGCGGAGGCCGACGAAATCGAGGAACTCCCTGGCCGCGAGGAGATCAGCTGTCGGATAGACGCTGTCGGCGGCTTCGACGGCAGCATTCGATCCGACACGCGGTGCCAGCGACGCGAGTCCACACGCTATGTCGTAGGCTTTCGCGTCCTCGATCGCACCCTCTCGAACGCGGGTCGCGTCGATGAAATACAGCGTCTCGACGCCGTCGGCGTCGGGCGCGACCAACACGTTCTCCGCGCGGAGGTCGCCGTGTGCGAGGCCGGCCCGGTGCATCGTCTCGAGGTTCGAAAACAGCGCCGGGGCGAGCGCTTCGGCCACCTCCGCCGGCAGGTCGTCGAACGTCCGAAACGATGGGAGATACTCGAGCACCAACACGCCCAACCCCTCGTGTTCGAACGCCTCGATCGGCTCCGGTGCGGCGATCCCGAGTTCGCGGATCGCTTCCGTGGCCGCCAGTTCGTGTTCGGCCATCTCGAGGGGCGTCGAGAACCGCTCGAAGAACCCCTCCGTGCCCGAGGAGAACGCGCCGATGTTCCGGCCGGTCGTCAAAAGCGAGTGGACGAACGTGTGTTGTTCGCCGATCACCTTCACGAACCATCGTTCGTTTACCACGCACGGAACCGAGAGCCAGTTGTCCGCCTCGAGACATTCGAACGTCACGTCCGCCGAGGGCTCCCCGAAGCGACGGGCGACCTCCGAGGCGACGGCCGAAAGCTGTGACTCGGAGACGCTTTCGCGGAGGAACCGACGGAAGGCCATACGAGTTCGGGTAATGGCCGGTGCGTAATAAGCCATGTCCTGTGAAGCGTCTCCCCGTTTCGCCGACCGCAACCGATATTCGCGCCCGGCGTCCCACTTCGGTATGACTCGACGCTTCGATGATGTGACGCCCGGCGACTCCATCGACTGCGGGACGGCCTCCGTCACCCAGGAGGAGATCCTCTCGTTCGGGGCCAGATACGACCCTTTGTCGATCCACACTGATCCGGAGGCGGCGGCCGACTCGCCGTTCGGCGGCCTCATCGCCAGCGGGATCCACACGTTCGCGCTGACGCAACCCCCCGTCGTCGAGGCGTTCTACGGCGGTTCGACGATGATCGCCTCCGGCGGCATCGAAAAGCTCCTGTTTCCGGCGCCGGTCCGCCCCGGCGACACGCTCGCGGTTTCGTTGGACGTCCTCGATACGCGGGTGTCCGAACGAGACGACGGGCGCGGGGTCGTCACTACCCGACGGACCGCGACAGTCGAGGGCGAGACCGTTCTGGAACTGCGGAACGACACCGTCTGGAAGCGCTGAGAAGGGCCCGGCTCTAGTCGTCCGCGATGCCGGCGTGGGGGTCCTCGATCTCCGGCCGCGCGATGTCGCGGTCGGTCGTCTCGCCGTCGATGTCGTAGGGATACTCGCCAGTGACACAGCCGAGACAGAGGTCGGCCCGCGACTCGTCGAGCGCCTCGGCGACGGCGTCGATCGAGAGATACGCCAGCGAGTCGGCGTCGATCTCCTCGCGGATCGCCTCCGTATCGCGCTCGGCGGCGATCAACTCCTCGCGGGAGGCCATGTCGATCCCCATATAACAGGGTGCGACGATCGCCGGCGCGCCGATCCGCATGTGGACCTCCTCGGCGCCGACGTCGTTTAACAGCTGGACGAGTTGTGTCGACGTCGTCCCGCGGACGATCGAATCGTCGATCACGGTAACGGATCGCCCCTCGACGACGTCCTTGATCGGATTGAGTTTGAGCCGGACGGCCCGTTCGCGGGCGTCCTGCGTCGGCATGATGAACGTGCGGCCGACGTAACGGTTTTTCATCAACCCCTCGGCGAACTCCACGCCCGCGCCTTCGGCTTGGGCGGCCTCGGCGTAGCCGGAGGCGAAGGCGCGCCCCGAGTCGGGGACCGGCAACACGACGTCGCTTTCGACGCCGGACTCCGCCCACAGTTTGCGACCGAGCTCACGCCGGACGTCGTAGACGAGGTTGCCGTCGATCCGGGAGTCCGGACGGGCGAAGTAGACGTGTTCGAAGAAGCAGTGGGCGGTGTTCCCCTGTTCGACGAGCTGGTAGGAGTCAAAGCCCGTGCCGTCGTTCTCGAGAACGACGAGCTCGCCGGGCCGGACGTCGCGAACCAACTCGCCATCGAGGACGTCGATCGCGGCGGACTCCGAGACGAGAATATAACCGTCGTCGAGCTTCCCGATACAGAGTGGCCGGTTGCCCTGTGGGTCCCGAACACCCATGATCGTGTCGTCGTGGGCGATCGTCAAAGAATACGACCCGTGGATCCGATCCATCGTCCGCTTGACTGCCCGAATGAGGTCGGCCTCGAGGAGGTTGCGCGCGAGGTCGTGGGCGATGACTTCGGTGTCGCCGTCGCTGGTGAAGGCGTGACCACTCGCGGCGAGTTCCTGGCGTAACTCGGCCGTGTTGACGAGGTTCCCGTTGTGGCTCAACCCCAAAGAGCCCGATTTGAACGAAACCGAAAACGGCTGCGCACAGCAGGCGTTGACGCTGCCGGCCGTCGGGTACCGGACGTGCCCGACGCCGGTCGACCCCTTCAGCGAGTCGATATCGCCCTCGTCGAAGGCGTCGCCGACCAGCCCCATCTCGACGTGGCTGTGCTGTTGGAACCCATCGTGGGTGACGATCCCGGCCGACTCCTGCCCGCGGTGTTGCAACGCATACAGCGCGTAGTACAGCGGTCGTGCCGCGTCCCGCCCGTCCAACGAGACGCCGACAACCCCGCATTTCTCCGTCGGTCCATCCGAGTGCCGCCCGTCTGGCATGTGTATCGGTCCGAGTCCCAGCGACAAAAACCCCACTCCATCGTGGATGACACGTCGCTTATACTGGGAGTATGTATGCACGTACTTGCATACTCGGGTGACGGGTGGCGAAAACGGCAGCGAAGCGGCTCGTCACCGCGAATGTCACGACGAAAACGGCGGTTCCTTACTCGCCCTGTTTCGACTGCCAGGCGTACCCGCGGCGTTTGGCGGTTTTGCCGAAGCCACAGGACGCACACACCTTCTTTCTCGAGTGGTAGGACTTCTCGCCGCAGCGTCGACATTTGACGTGCGTCGTCTTGTTCTTCTTCCCTTGGCTCGGGGTCCCAGCGCCAGTCATGGTTGTATCGAGACGACGTTGTCGCCGCGGATAATGGTTACGTTGTCACCCTCGCCCAAGACGAGGTTCATGTGTTGGTCGTACCCCGAGAGGACGCCCTCGTGGGTCTCGCTCCCTTTGAGCGTCACGCGGACTTCGCTTCCCAGTGTCTCCTCGAGAACGTCGAGCGGACGGTCTGTCATATCCGATTCGCCACGTGCGAGCAGTATAAACGCACCGACCGGCGGCGAGTGTTCAAACTGATACGCCACGGGGCTTGACCACGAGGCGATTGTAACCGACTTGCGGTGGGTGGCCTCCAGCCGCGCCACTCGCCCGCGGCCGATTATAAATCGACGCCGAACGGCGCGAACTCGCCCACCCGGCGCGCGGTTTCGGCGAGCAACTCGGCGGCCGCTTCGAGGTCGTCGAGATCGACCACCTCGACGGGCGTGTGCATGTACCGGTTCGGGATACCGACGCTGAGTGCGGGCGTTCCCCCGCGGGCCGTATAAAAGGCGTCAGCATCGGTTCCGACCCGTGTCCCGGTTGCTGAGAGCTGGAGGTCGATCCCCGATCCCTCTCCGACGGTCCGGACCGCCTCGACGAGGGCCGGATGGTTCGCGCTGCCTCTGGCGACGACCGGACCGGCCCCCAACTCGACGTCGCTTCCCTTGCCGCCGGGTGAGTCCGGCTGGTCGGTCGCGTGAGTCACGTCGACGACGACGACCGCGTCGGGATCCAACTCGAAGCCGACCATCTCCGCCCCGCGGAGGCCGACTTCCTCTTGAACCGTCGAAACCGCGTATACTGTCGCGTCAGAATCGGCCTCGACCGCGCGGCGGAACGCCTCCGCCGCCGTCCAGATCCCGACCCGGTTGTCCATCCCCCGGCCCGCGACCCGCTCGCCGGCCAGTTCCGAGAGCGTTCCGGCGAGTGTGATGGGGTCGCCGACGGAGACGAGCTCTTCGGCCGCCTCGCCGTCCTCGACGCCGATATCGACGTACTGTTCGGCGATCTCGTCGTACTCGTCCTTCGCGGGATCGCGGAGATGGATCGCCACCTGTCCGATGACACCCTCGACGGGGCCGTCGTCGGCGTGGACCGTGACGTGTTGGCCCTTCGTGACCGTCCGATCCGATCCGCCGATCCGGGTGAGCTTCAAGAATCCCTCGTCCGTGATGGCCCGGATCATCAACCCGATCTCGTCGCCGTGACCCGCGACGGCGATACTGGGCGCGTCCGGGTCACCCTCGCGGATCGCGACGGCGTTGCCGTAGGCGTCGACGCGCGTCTCGTCGGCGTACGTCTCGACGTACTCGAGCCAGCGGCGCTGTCCCGCAGTCTCGAATCCGGATGGTGTCGATACCGAGAGCAGTTCCTCCAGAAACGACCGCCGCGTGTCGTCCATACCGGTAGCTGCGACCGCCGACCACATCAACGTCCCGGCGGGGAATATAAATCCTTCCGCGGCGAACCCGCGGACATGGCAGAGTTCACCTTCCTCGAACTCCACTTCGAGAACTCGGATCTAACCGCGAACGCACCGTACAGCCACGGCGAAAAGGACGTCGACGTGGGCGAGGAACCGTCCGCGGAGGGGTCGTCCTCGAAGAGGGGGACGCTCCTCGCCGTCCTCGTCGGACTGTGTTTCTGTGTCGGGGTCGCCTACGTCGTGCGGAATCGGGTTCTTGGCGGCGAGGCGTCCGAGGACGAGGAGTTCGAGTTCGACGCCTGATAGTCGAGTGACGATGCCGGGGAGGCTTCGTGGACGGTAGCGGGTACTGCACACCGGTTCGGGGGATTACCCTTCGATAATTCAGCTCGCTCGATACGTTCGCTCGTGATGTGGCAACAACGCCTGCAACAATGTTATTGTGTAACATTACCAATGCTGCGCATGGACAGTCGTGAGCAACCGATCCGTACTGTGATGACTGAACCAGCCCGGTCAGTCCCGGCGGATACACCCACACGCGAGGTGGCTACGATCCTGCTCGAGGAGGCGATCGGGTCGGTCGTCGTCGCGGACGCCACTGGTATTGTGACGAAAACGGACCTTCTCGCAGGGATCGAGAACGATCGCCCGGAAGCGCCGGTCTCGGAACTAATGACTACCCCGGTGGTCACCGTTTCAGAGGACGCTGACGTTCAAACCGCGATCGACCGTATGGACGAGTACGAGATCAAGCGGCTCGTCGTCGAAGACGATACCGAGGCTGTAGGCGTCGTAAGTACGACGGATATCCGGCAGGCGCTCGCTACCGAACTCGACTCGGTGATCGATATGTTCGCCGGGTCGGCCGTGACTGAAGGCGAGAACACGTATGAGTGTATGTCCTGTGGGGAACGCGTGACTGCCGCGAACAAGCCTGGCATGTGCTCCGCTTGCGATTCACCGATGCGGAACATCAGCGTGCCCCGTAATTAGGCTGCCGGCCCCACGAGTCCCGTCGATCGGTTTCGGCTGCCGGAAGGTCTTTTGCGCCCCGTCGAATACGTTTAGTGTGAATCTCTTCCGTGCCGCCCGCGCCGTGGCCGAGTCCGAGGGCGACAGCCCGGTCGACTGGACCGCCGTGGGAACCGCAGCCCGCGCCGGGACACGACCCGGAGACCTGTCGCTGTCGGCGGCCGACCGCGACGGCTACGCCGACGACGTCGCGGACGCGAGAACGTCGATCAGGGCCGTGTCCGGCGTCGACTTCGATCTCCCGGGGACCATCGAGGTCCAGAACCGACACCACTGGATCGACGCGAACGTGGAGACGTTCCGCCGGTTACTCGCCCCTCTCGAGGGCCACGTCACGCTCGTCCCGTCTCTCGCCCGCACCGCCAACACCGGATCGATGGCCGTTACGCTCGGCTTTCTGGCCAACAACGTCCTCGGCCAATACGACCCGATCCTGCTCGGCGAGGGCGATCACACCCTCTGTTTCGTCCATCCGAACATCCTCGCGGTCGCCGACACGCTGGATGTCGACCGCGACCGGTTCCGACGGTGGATCGCGTTCCACGAGGTCGCCCACGCCGCCGAGTTCGACGCCGCGCCGTGGCTCGGCCCGCATCTCGAATCGGAGATGGAGACCGCCGTCTCCGAGCTCGCTGCCGGGCGGTTCGACCGCGGCGCGCTGTCGGAGCTCAACGTGGCGATGACCGCCGTCGAGGGATACGCCGAAATGGTGATGGACCGGGCGTTCGACGACGAGTACGCCGACCTCCGGGAGAAACTCGACGACAGACGCCGAAACGTCGGCCCCGTCTCCCGCCTCATCAGGCGCCTGCTGGGCTTCGGAATGAAGCGCCGCCAATACGAGCGTGGCAAGGCGTTCTTCGACGTGGTCGCCGACGAGCGCGGCGTGACCGGCGCCGCCGCCGTCTGGGACCGTCCGGAGAACCTCCCCACCGACGAGGAACTGGATTCGCCCGAGCTGTGGCTTCAGCGGGTCGCGTAGGCGGTCTGGCCCGATCGTTTGACGCCCGAGCGGTGAACTGTTAAATACGTCCGGTGTGTACATTTAGGTTGAGCATGGATAACCTCGTCACCGTGGCCGTCGTTGTGGCTCTCGTGTTGGCGATCCACGCCGCGTTCGCGGTGTATCTCTACCGCTCGCTCACGGGGTCGGGATCCGATACCGACCCGGCGGTCCGGACCGATACCGGTGGAGCGGCCGGGCGGGACGGGGCCACCGATCGCGAGACGCCTACGACCGTCCACTGTCCGACGTGTGGCACGCCGAACGACAGGCGGTTCCAGTTCTGTCGGCGCTGTGTCTCCGATCTCTCGAGCGGCGGGAATCCACGAGGATCGACGATACCGAGCGAATGAGCGGGGTGCCGATTTTTACTTTCGAAAACGCCGTCCCGACGCCGGCGCGAGCGCGTCCGCGTCGGGGAACAGATACCACACGAGCGCCGTCCCGACGAGCAGGCCGCCGATCACGGCTCCGACGACGAGTCCGAGCGACGCGTCGCCCTGTACCGAGATGAGTCCCGCAGAGAGCCCGACGAGCAGGACCGTGCCGAGCTTCACGCGCCGAAGGGTCTTGATCCGGTCGGTCCGGGAGATCGGATCGACCACTACCGCGTTCCTCCGGGCGTCGAGACGTGCATAGCGACGAACCGCCACGGTGTGTCCACGGCCCCGTCGTCGGCGCCCGGTCGACGTTCGAGCGTTCCGCTCCACCGGGTGTCGAACTCGTACTCACTCCCGCGTTCGAGGTCGCGCCAGGCCATGCCGACCTCGTCGGAGAACCACGCGTATCCGTCGCGTTCGGTCACGAGGAGCCGTTCGCTTTCGATTCGCCACCCCTCGGTTGTTTCCGTCTGCGCGGTGAGGCCGGCCGCTATCTCGTCGAACCCGTACAGGCGTTCACCGATGCCGAACTTCACGGTCGCATCGCGCGCGAAGAACGGGGCGAGCGGGTTACCGGAGCGAAGGGCGTCGTAGTAGGCGTCGACAGTCGCCGCAGCGTCCATACTCCCGATTCGACACGCGCCGACTTACCGGTGTGGGTGTTCGACCGGCGCTCAACGCCTCCGACCACCCGCCTCAGTCGTCGGCCGGTGCGGCGTCGAGGAGCGTCTCCGGTTCGGCGCTCGCGTAGTTGACGATCGACGCGAAGATGTCGTCGTCCATCGCGAACCGCTCCCCGGAGGTGATCCCATACGCCTCGGCGTCGGTGAAGCGAGTGTCGACGAACCGCGTCGCGACGAGCGCCTTCCGGGCGTCGCCCTCCTCGTCGATCGCCCACTGGGCCTCCTCGAGCAGTAGCGCTGCGGTCACAACGTCGAAGACGAGATCGGCCAGCCGCTTCGCGTGGTACTGCGCGTAGTCGCCGTCCTCCGTCGCGAGGGTTCCGAGCGCGGTTTGCAGTTCGGCGAACCGGGCCTCAGTCTCGGCATTCGGTTTCTCGAGGGCAGGATGTTCGACTCCGTCGAGCTTTCCCCGAAGATAGGGGAGCAACGCCTCGTGAGCGCTCTCACGGTTGAACGCGCGCAGTACGTCCAGAGAGAGAATGTTAGATGGGCCCTCCCAGATCGGCAACACCTGCGCGTCTCGGAGGAGGCGGTGGGTAACGTGTTCGCGGACGTACCCGTTGCCACCGAGAATCTCCATCGCGTAGGAAGTCGTCTCGACGGCCATCCGGGCGGTCTTGTACTTGGCGACGGGAATCAGGAGTCGCATCAGCCTGTAGGCGTCCGAGTCGTCGCCGACCCGTTCGCGCTCGTCGAGCAACCGCGCCCCCTCGAACGAAAAGACGGCGGCCGCCTCGTAGTCGACTGCCATGTCGACGAGATCGCGTCGGAGCAGCGGATACCGATCGATCGTGTCGCCGAACGCCTCCCGATTTGCGGCCCGAACCTTCGCCTCGAGAAGCGCCCTGCCCATCACGCCGACCGCGCCTGTCGCGTTCGTCAGCCGCTCGAAGTTCATCATCTCGGCCATGTATTTGAATCCGCGCTCCTCCTCGCCGATCAAATACGCCTCGGCGCCCCGGAATTCGATTTCGCCGGTCGGGACCGCGATCGTCCCGAGTTTGTCCTTCAGCCGTCGGAAATGCGAATCGTTGACCTCACCGTCGGGCGTGATCCGCGGAACGAGAAACAGCGAAAGCCCCTCGACGCCGCCGGGGGCGTCCGGCGTCCGCGCCAGCGCGAGCGCGCCCTGGGCGTCGATGTTCGAACAAAACCACTTCTCGCCGTACAGTTCGTAGACGCCGTCCTCGTCGGTTCGTTCGGCTCGAACCTCGTTTGCTCCGACGTCGGAACCGCCTTGCTCCTCCGTCAGGAACATCGCCCCCTCGATGTGTTCGTCGACGTCTCTGGCAGTGAGGCCCTCGAAGTACTCCGCAAGCGACCCGTCGTCGAACTTTTCGAGAACGATCGCCGCCCCGGTCGTCATCGAAACGGGACAACAAAACCCGCTGTCGACGTATGAGAGAAGCGCCTGCATCATCAGCGTGTGCGTCAGACCGACCGGTTCCTCGCGCCCGGGCGGTGCGTGAAAGGCGTCGTGGGTGAGGCCGAACTCCCCGTAGGTGATCGCCTCCTGTTCCTCCATTAGCGGGTGGTACTCGACCTCGTTGCGGCGGTTGCCGTACTTGTCGTAGGCGTTGAGTTCGTGGCCGGCTCTGTCGATCCGGTCGGCGTTGTCGGCCATCCGGTGGCCGAGCGCTTCGCCGTAGCCCGAGAGGACGTCCTCGGCCCAGGCGAACTCGTCGTCGGGGTACACCCGTCGGGCTTCGAACCGAAGCGTCGGATCCAACTCCCAGTAGTTGCAATCGCGTCCCTCCTCTAACTCCCCGTACGCTATCCCGTCGGTGCGCATATCGAGGTTTTGTGACACGGTATCATAAGGCTTAGTTCGCGGTCGCTCGGTTCAGTTCGCCCACTCGAGCATCCGAACATAAAAGGGATCCCCCGAAAGCGCCGCCCGATCGCCGACGAGGACGAGCGCCCGCTTCGCGCGCGTCAGCGCGACGTTGACGCGGCGGTGATCCTCGAAGATGGGGCTCGTCAACTCCCCGGTCGCCACAAACGAGATAACGATGACCTCCTTTGCAGAGCCCTGAAACCGATCGACGGTGTCGACGGCGACCTCCGAGAGGCGACGGGAAATCTCGGCGACCTGCGCTCTGAACGGAGCGATAACACCGATGTCGTCCGGGTCGACGCCGGCCTTGAGAAACGATTCGACGACCGCGGCGACGCGATCGGCCTCGGCGGCGTTCGTGTTGCCGCTCGCGGCTCCGCCGGGATCTACGAACGAGACCGGATCCGCGAGCTCCGACGGGAGCGCGTCCGGGTCGACGCCGGCGAGATCATCGAGCCGCCTCGCCGCCACCGCCCCGTTCGCGGGTCGCAGCTTCCCGTCGTAGAACTCCTCGCTGGAGAAGTACTGGATCCGCTGGCTCATCCGGTATTGGCGGTCGAGCATGACGCCCGCTTCGGGGTACGCCTCGATGAGGCGCTCGAAGAGCGACCGCCGGAGGTCGTTTTCGGCCCTGACGACGGGGGGAAGCTGCCTGTGGTCGCCGACGAGCACGAACCGGTCGGCGAGGGTGATCGGGAGAAACGTCCCCGGTTCGGTGAGCTGCCCCGCCTCGTCGACGATTGCGACCGAAAACGACTGGGATTTGAGGACGCGCGAGCCGCAGGCCGCGGTCGTCGCCGCCACGACGCTCGCATCCGAGAGCGCCGCCGCCCGTTCCTCCGGGTCGCCCGCCCGTTCGAGTCGGTACCCCTCCATGTCGTCACGGACGCCGGTCTCCGATCCCCAGCGCAACACGTCGGTAAACCCCTGTTCTTCGAGCGCCTCGATGGCGTTGTCGACGGCGCGGTTAGTAAAGGCCGACAGCAGGACGCGCTCGCCGCGCTCGACGAGTTCGGTGATCGTTCGCGCAAGCGTGTACGTTTTGCCCGTCCCCGGCGGGCCGTGGATCAACGCGAAATCGTCGGCGCGGAGCGCGGCGTTGACAGCGTCGTTTTGTGCGTCGTTGTTGTCGATGTACGTCCCGTGCTCGCCCGAAAACGCCGGCTCACGGCGGCCGAACAGCACGTCCTTGCGGTCCGGATCGCCCCGGAGGACGACGTCGTGCAGCGCGGTCAGCTGTCTGTCGACGCCGATCTCGGAGGGGTACTGATCGAGACGACGGAGGTCGATCGGCTCGTCGGCGACGACGACGATCTCCTCGCCGAGTTCGGTGATCGTCGCGAGTTCCGCGGTGCCGCGGGTCGGGTGGCCGTCGCTCGCGAGCACCCGGTCGCCCTCTTTGAGTTTCGACACCGCGTCGGTGGTCCGGCGGGCGCGAAGCTCCCATCGGCCGCCCGACACCGGTTCGCGGCCGATCGGTTCGAGGCCGATGAGCGCTCTGTCGTCGGCGGCGCGCTCCTCGGCCGACTGTTCCCAGAGTTTGCGGTACTCGGCGTGGACCTCACGGCGTTCAGCCTCGATGGCCCGGTAGAACCGCTCGAAGTACGCCCGCTCGTCGGCCGGAAGCGCATCGCCGATTCGGCCGGCTTTCGACTCCTGATCGAGGCGGCCGGCGACGGCCATGCAGGTGTCGCGCTCGAAGCAGTACTCGCATTTCGCCTCGGCCTCGTATCCTGTCGGAACCGAGCCGCTGAATTCGGCGGCTGCGATCTCGTTTCTCACCCGGAGCACGTATTTCAGAAATCCGGGGCCGACCGAGAACTCCTTGGCCGGCGAGAGGTCGCCGGAGGCGTCGGCGCGATCGAGGGCGGTGTTTTTGGTGTACAGGAGTGTTCCTGTATCAGGTGCGTCCTCGATGCCGTCGGCGAGGAGGAGGGCGTAACACGTCGCCTGCACCTTGTCCTGAAACCGCGGGTCACGTTTGAGGTTCTTGCCGGTCTTCAACTCGACGGGCATCCCGCGGCGGACGGCGTCAGCCCGGCCCTTGATTCCGTACTGTTCGGAAATGAGCGTTTGCTCGGATCGCCACGAGTCCTCGCCGAACCGGCCCTGGTTGAGCCATCCCTCGATCGCCGCCGCGTTCTGCCGGACGTCGTCTGCGACGCCGTCGGCCGTCTCGCCGAGCAGCCCGATATCGAGCGCCGCCTCGGCGACGCGTTCGTCGATACTGTCGTCGATGTCCCGGCCGCGGAGTAAGTCGCCGAACACCTCGTGGACGACGGTCCCTTTGACGACCGGATACTTCAACGGCAGGCCAGTGAGCTTGTTCAGATAGTAGATCCGCGGACACTGGACCCACCCGCGGATGTCGGTCACGTCGATCAAAAAGTCCGGTTCGACGACGACAGCCGAGGAACCGGTCGTCGAGTACGTGGTCTCGCCGTTGTACTCCCTTTCCGATACGTCCGTGACCAGAAGCTCCATCCCGGCCTCGACGTGTGCCGCGGTCTCGGTCCATTTCCCCCACAGCGTCACCCGGACCGGGTCGCCGGCCCCGCGCTCGGGGCGGAGAGTGATTTCGGCGAGATCGCTCGTGCCACGGCTCGTCTCGACGGTTCGTGGTTCACGAGCTTCCAGAACCGGTCCGCGTACCTTCACACCCGTTCCTACGTCCACCGGGGAAAAACGCTGTCGGTCGTCCGGATCCCCCGAGCGATGGAGCCGACAGGTTCTTTTTCGTTTCGGCCGAACGGATAATCATGCGCGTCCGTGACTGGCAGGATATCCTCGGTGATGTCGTGGAATCGAACGCCGATTCCGGCGACTGGCGGGCCGTGGCCGGCGACCGCCGCGGCGGCGTCGGTGAGGACATGTTCATCGGCCACCCCTCGGTCGGCGTTTTCCAGTTGAAGACGTTCGCGAAGAACCCCTACGAGGTTCAGGGCGTCGGCTCGCGAGTCGCACGGCGGCTCGACGACGAACTCGATCCCTTGTTTCCGGAGCGCGAAAGCGGAGGTCGCTTCGGCGTCAATCAGGGGATAGAGGACGAAGACGAAGCGAAAGAGCGCGCAAAGCGGCTCGAGGCGGTGCTCGAAACCCACGCCGACGCGCCGACGACCGGCGACGCGCTGTTCGAGGACGTTATGGACGCCCTCGATAGCCCCGCATTCGGCCCGATGGAGTACGACATGTACGACCGGCCCGAGGAACTCGAGGCCCTCTCGGAGACGTTCGAGGGGGCCGAAGAGCTGCTCTCGACGGAACTTGACGATCTCATCGAGGCGGACGATGTCGGTCGCGGGTTCCACTGACCGTCCGCTACGTTTATAAATACGCCCGAATCACCGTCCCGAAGCCCGCAGCGCCGACCGCGAACGTGACGATCCCGCCGATTCCGGTCAGCGTCAGCCCACCGTTGATCGCCGCGCCGACCAACAGCGGCTTCGGCCACCCATCGGCACGCCCCACGAGTCGGTCGCCGATAGCGAGGAACGCGATCGCCGCGCCGACGGCCCAGATCACGTACGCAAGTATCGCGAGCCCGATCGCGATCGGGATGCCGAGTATCGTGATAAAAAGCACGACGATCGAGAGAATCAGGACGAACAGACAGACAACGCCGTAGAGGAACGAGTCGATGGGGGATTCGAGGACATCGTCCATCCGCGCGGCGGTGTAGTCGGGGGCGACGGCGATCAGTATCGCGCCGACGATGAGGGTCGTCAGGAACGCGCCGACGGCGCTGCCGAGAACCGATCCGACCCCGGTGATCCCCGGCTCGGGGCCGGGGCCCGGTTCCATCTGCGCGATGAGCGCGACGTCGGTTGCGGGGAGTAGTTCGAGCACACCGGGTATGGACCCGGAGTAGCCTATAAACGTACGGGCGTCACTGAGGCCCGTCGGCGCCGATCGACGGGCGTCGGCCGCCCGAACTCACTCCACCTCGCTTCCGGCGTAACGCCTGTAGCTCATCGTCGAACCGTCGATGATGACCATATCGGTTCCGTGCTGTCGTTCGTGCGGTGGACCCTCGCCCAGCGCTTCGAGGTCAGCATCGCCGTACTCGTATGGTGTGTTGATCTCTACCATACCCATCCGTCGGTCCCCATCGAATATAAATCCTTGCTAGAGTATACCACTCGTGTCAGGCGTCGATCCACACCGCCGGCTCCGCCTCGGATGCGCGAGTCGGGATGTCGGAGTATGAGTTCCCCAGTTGGGTTTATTCGTCGAGGACCACGTCGATCCCCCGTTCCGTGAGGTCCGTGGCGAACGCCTCGGCGTCGGCCTCGAGCGCCTCGAAAGTGTCGTAGTGAATCGGGACGACGAGTTCGGGATCAAGCGCCGCGGCGAGGTCGGCGGCGTCGTGGCGATCCATCGTGAACGAACCGCCGATCGGGGGGAAAAACACATCGACAGAGAGACGCTCGTGGCCGTCCAGTACGTCCGTATCGCCGGGCCAGTACACAGAGACGCCGCCGAGTGTGATGTGGAACCCACAGCCGAGTCCCTCCGGGTGGTATGGCTCGCCGTTCTCTTTTGTGTATGGTCCCCCCGGTTCGTTGTATGCCGGGGTCGTCCGAACGATCGCGTCGTCGACCGCGATGTCCGCCTCGGAACCGACCGTCCGTACCTCGTACGGGAGGTCGGCCAACCGTTCGACGTCCCGGTCGATGCGGTGGGTGTTGATCCCCTCGAAGGCGACCACTGTCGCTTCGGGTGCGGCGACGGTTCTGATCCCGTCGGTGTCGTAGTGGTGGTCGTGGGTGAGACAAACGACGTCACCGTCGCCGCCTTCGTATCCGTCCAACACGCCGTATCTCCCGGGATCCATGTACACAACCGTATCGCCGGCCTCCAGCCGCACCGTCGCGTACCCGAGCCACGAGACGGACACGCCGTCGTGTTCTACCATGCACCGTCGTAAACGGCCATTCGATACAAACCCGGCGATCAGCCGGCCAACCGTTCGACGCGTTCGAGGCTGTCGGCGTCCTCAGGGTCCTTGTCCTCGCGAACGCCGACGAACCGGGGGAATCGGAGCGCATACCCCGAGGCGTACGTCGGAGACCGCTGTATTTCCTCGTACCCGACCTCGAAGACCACGGCCGGTTCGATGTCGACCTCGGTGCCCGTCTCGGATCGGACGTAGGGCTGTAACCGTTCGTGGAGCCGTTCGAGTTCCTCGTCCGTGATGCCGGTCGCGACCTTTCCGATCGTCCGATACTCCTCTCCCACACGGACAGAGAGCAAAAAGGTTCCAAAGTGGTTCGCCCGCCGCCCCTCGCCCCACTCTGCCCCCGTGACGACCGCATCGAGCGTCTCCACGTCTGGTTTCCGTTTCAGCCAGTTCTTCCCACGTTTTCCGGGCGTGTACGCGGACTCCGGGTTCTTCAGCATGGTGCCTTCGTGGCCGGCCGCCAGCGCCTCGGTTTCCAAGTCGGCGATGTCGTCGGCCGATCCGGTTACATGCAGTTCCGAGACGGCGCCGCCGAGCAGTTCCGAGAGCCGGGCGTGTCGATCGACGAGCGAAGCGTCGAGGAGGTCCTCGCCGCCAGCGTGGAGGCAGTCGAACGCGTGGAACTCGACCGTGACGTCCTCGCGGGCCGCCTCGATGTCGTGTTTCCGGCGGAATCGCTGCAACACGTCCTGGAACGGCCGCGGTGACCCGTCGTCGGCGACGGCGACGACCTCGCCGTCGAGGATCGCGGGAACGTCGAGTGTCGCCTCGACGCTTCGGACGACTTCCGGCAGGGAGTCGGTCACGTCCTCGAGGTTTCGCGAAAAAAGCCGCGTCCGATCCCCGTCGTGGTGAATCTGGACTCTCGCTCCGTCGAACTTCGTCTCGACGGCGACGCGCTCCCACTCCTCGATCGCGTCGACTGCCGTCCCGGCCTGGGCCAACATCGACTTTATCGGCCGGCCGACGGCCAGCCGGATACCGTCCAGCCCGTCCTCGCCGTCGTCGCGTGCGGTTTCGGCGACGAGCCCGCAATCGTTCGAAACCTGCAGCGCCCGCTCGACGGTTTGAGGCGATACCCCGTAGGCCTCGGCGATGGCGTCACGGACCGCCCCTTCCCCGACGCCGATCCGCATGTCGCCCAGCACCAACCGGGCGAGGAATCGGGCTTCCGTCGGCTCCGTGCGGTTGAACAGCCCGAACAGCGTATCGAGTTTGGTCGCCGTGCTCCCGGAGCCGTCCGCCGCCGCCAGCGCCCGGAGTTCGGCGTCGATGCCCTCGACCGTGAGCGGCTCGCGACCGCTACCGAACGCCGAAAGCCCGCGCTGGCCGCCGAGTTCGAGTCCCGCTGCGACGGCTCCGATCTCGCCGGTATCGGCCAACCGATCCTCGATATCCGCCGCCTCGACGTTTGGCCCCGCCGCCTTCGCGAGGGCCTCCCGACACAGCGTCGGCCCGATATCGAGTTTCGTCGGGTCGTGGGCCGCGAAGACGCGACCCTGGACGAACCGAGCGACGACGTCGAGCGAATCGCCCGCGTCCTCAAACAGGCCGGCAACGAGTTCGACAGTTTCGAGGTCTGCTGGTTCCGACTCGATCTCCAGAGCCCGGTCGGCGAACTCCGCGAACTGCATGCCCATGACTGTCCGATCTCGGTCGGTCGCGTTAAAAAGCTCGAATCTATCGTTCGACGCTACAGGACCTCGTCGAAGTCCTTGTGGCCCTTGATTTCGACGTCGTCCTCGGTGATCGTCGCCAGGAAGACGCCGTTTCCGGACCCGGTGTCGCGCTCGACGGCGGCCTTGATCGCCGAGGCGGCGACGCGCTTGGCCTCGTCGTTCGTCATGTCGTCCTCGTACCCCTGTTCGAGGGTTCCGTGGGCGACCATGAGGCCGGAGCCGGTGACGGTGTAGTCGTCTGCCATGACGCCGCCGGCGGGGTCGATAGAGTAGACGTGGTGGCCGTCATCGTCGACGCCGCCCAGGATGGGGTTGATCGCGAAGAACGGGCCACCGCGGGCGAAGTTCCCCGCGAGCGTCGCGAGGGCGCTGATCGAGATGTCCTCGCCGCGGCGTGCCTCGTAGAGGTCGACCTCGGCGCGGAGCGATCGAATGAACGACTGCGCGCCACCGACGCTTCCGACGAGCGTCAGGGCTGCGCTCGGGTGGATCTGTTCGACCTTCTGGACGTTCTTGTTGGAGACGAACCGACCGCCGAGGGAGGCACGCATGTCCGTGGCGATGACGACGCCCTCAGCGGTCGTGATGCCGATGGTCGTGGTACCCGTCTTGTTGACGGAGTCGAGGTCGTCGGCCGAGAGGTCGTTCGAGGGAACCTCGCCGAGTTCTGGCTCGTACGGCGAGAGGGTGTGATCCTGACCGGTACGCGGCAGCGAGGAATCCAGTTGACGCATTACATTACGGTACGATCCGACGCTGATAAAACCTTCCGGTTACTGCTCAATTGTCCTCTGGTAGACTGCACCCAGGCGGTCGACGAGCTGTCCGACCGGGAACGGGATCCCCGCTCGGTTCGCCACGAGGGCGACCGGAAGGAGCGCGATGCCGAGAACGATACTGAACTGGTACAGAGCGAACACGAGCGCCCGGTACGGCTTGGATGCCATCGTACCGCGAAGCCAATACAGTCTGGTAAATAAACATTTCGCCCCCGGGTTTTCGTGCGAACACACGAAAAACAAGCGTTACAGCGACTCTACGGCTACTGTAGTCCGGATAGTTCAGTAATCCGTCTCCCGATCGGGCGACCGACAGCCATCCCGGCTCAGCGGTGGATAGCGCGGGTACGTGTCCGCGGCAATAGCTATAACTTATGCGGATTATGACGATCACGTGCGCGGGAGAGGGCCGGTGTGGACCCCTCGAGCAAGCGGGAAACAATAGTGCTATCCGTCGGGCACCGTTTCGTGCGGATATGAGCAACTATCTCGTCGCGATGGAGGCTGCATGGCTGGTTCGGGACGTCGAGGCGATCGACGACGCGATCGGCGTCGCTGTCAGCGAAGCCGGCCGACGGCTCAACGAAGCCGACATGGATTATGTCGAAGTCGAAGTCGGGTCGACTCCTTGCCCCGCGTGTGGGGAACCGTTCGACTCCGCGTTCATCGCCGCCGACACGGCCCTCGTCGGACTGGGGCTCGAAATGAAAGTGTTCAACGCCGACAGCGAACAACACGCTTCCCGGATCGCAAAAAGCGAGATCGGTGGCGCGTTGCGCGACGTCCCGCTGAAGGTTATCGACACCTTCGATACGGGCGACGCCGAGGACGAGGACGCCTAACTGGTTCGAGACTGGCGTCAGGAGACGTGCGCGGCGACGTCAGCTTCCGTAATGATTCCGCGTAGCTGTCCGTTCTCGACGACCATCACCGCGGCTTGGTGGTTGAGGTGTGCGTTTACTTCGTCAAGCGTCGCGTCCGGTTCGACGGTCGTGATCGCCTCCCGCATCGCGTCCGCGACCGGGAGTTCCCCCGCGTTGTCCGGGTCGAGCCGTCGGATGTCGGAGTTCGAGATGATTCCCTGCGGGCGCCCGTCCCGGACGACCGGAAGCTGTGAGTAACCCTCTTTGACCATCACGTCGATCGCCTCTCGGACGCTGTCGTCGGGTGCCACGTCGATGACGCCCTCGTGCATGATGTCGTCGGCGTGCATCACCGCGCTTTCGGCCTCGTCGAGCGCGTTGACGATCCGACGGAGTGTCGACAGCCGCGGATCCACGTCACCGCCTTCGATCCGCGCAATCAGCGGCTGCGAGACGTCCGCCCGGTCGGCCAACTCGCTTTGTGTGAGCTCCAGATCCGTCCGACGCTCCTTGAGATCGGCCGGCGTCGGCAGGTCCATTGACATGCCGAACAATTACTTTGAGTTATACAAAAATCTTCCCCCGCCCCGCGATTTATAAGACGGAACGCGGCCAGACCCACCGTGACCTAAGGAACCGCGGTCGGCCCCCGAGGCGGGAGCACGGGGACGGGTCGACCGAGGCCGCCCCCGTCTGCTCGCTACAACTCCAGACCGCGTATCGAGACGCCGGTTCCGGACTCGACGTGGCCGATTATCCGTGCATCGTCGAGTTCCCCGACAACCGTTTCGGCGTCCGGTTTGGGGAGGGAAGCGACGAATCCGGTGCCCATATTGAATGTTCGGTGCATCTCCTCATCGGCGACGTTGCCCTCCCGCTGAACGAACTCGAACACCGGGTGTGGCTCGAACGGATCCTCGATCGCGTAATAACGGTCACCCATCCGTTTGAGGTTCGTCCACCCCCCGCCCGTGATGTGTGCGGTCGCGTGCGTCTCGGCGGCATGGAGGGGATCGAGCACCTCGCGATAGATACGGGTCGGCTCGAGTAACACCTCGCCGATGCTCCGATCGTCGTGCGGGAACGGGTCCGCGTAGTCGTGGTTTCCGGTCACCGCTTCCCTAGCCAGAGTCAGCCCGTTCGAGTGGATCCCCGAAGACGGCAACCCCACGAGGCGGTCGCCCTCGCGCGCCTCACCGTCGAACAACTCCGACTCGGTCGCCAGCCCGGCACAGGCCCCGGCGAGATCGAGCCCGCGGATCACCTCGGGCATCACCGCAGTCTCGCCGCCGACGAGCGCGACCCCGGCGCGTTCGGCACCGGCCGCAAGCCCCTCACCGATCCGTTCGGACGTTTCGTCGTCGGGGGACTCGACGGCGAGGTAATCGACGAAGGCAACCGGCGTGACGCCGGCTGCGATGAGATCGTTCGCGTTCATCGCGATACAGTCGATCCCGATCGTCGAGTAGTCCCCGAGCGCTTCGGCGACGAGCAGTTTCGTCCCGACGCCGTCCGTCGCGAGCGCCAGATACCGGTCGCCGATATCGATCATGCCGGCGAAGTCGCCTTCGAACTCGCCGATCGCGCCGACGAGCGCCGCCGTCGCCGCCTCGCTGTCGTCGATATCGACGCCCGTCCCGGCGTACGTGAGTCCCTCCTCGGGATCGTCGTCGCTCATACCACTACCGGCGGCCGAACGGGGCAAAAACGCGTCGGTTAGGCGCTCCGCGATCAAAAACTCGGGAACCCGACGAACAGGAACGCGGCGATAGACAGAAGCACCGATCCCACGAAGACGGCTCCGAACACGGGCTTGCTCCACGAGATGACGGATTTCCCGTCGAGCGGGCCGAACGGGATCATGTTGAACGCCGCGAGGAAGGCGTTGACCAGGACGCCGAGCTGACCGACCTGCCCGAGAAAGCCGCCGAGAAACGCCAGGGGGAGAAACGCCGCGAGCAAAACGACGTTCGTCAGCGGTCCCGCGACGGAGACCAGCCCGTTCTGTCGCTTCGTGATCCGTCCACGGTGGTACACAGCCCCCGGCGCGGCGAACAGGAAGCCGGCGAAGGCGGCTCCGATACACAGAGCAAGCATCTTGTAATCGGCTTTGAACGACGCGATCTGCCCGAACCGAACGGCGACGACCTTGTGAGCGAGTTCGTGCAGGAGGAATCCGATCCCGACTGTCAGCGCGCTCACGAGGAACACGCGGGCGAAGAGCGGCGAAAACACCGCTCCAGTGATGTCCGGGAACACCTCCCGGCCGGTCGCGACGAATATGAAGACGCTGAACGCGACGCCGAGCGCAGCCCACGCGATGAGGAGATCCCTGATCTCGTCCGGATAAAAGCGGATCCCGTCGACGCGGATGGCGCTCACCGGACCGCCTCCGAGATGATTTCGAGGCTGTTTCGCGCGGCCTCGATCATGAGACGGGCGACGCCACTCGCACCCTCGATCCCCGATCCGGCGAACAAATACGGAAGCAGCACGGTTGCGAAGACGACACTCCCGACGAAACTACCGACGTTTGTCAGCGCGACGATCATGATGAGTTTGAAAAGCGGCACCGCGGTGAGGTCGCCCCAAAGCTGCCGAAGTGGCGCCTCTTCGTCGGACATGATCTCGTTGAGCTCGGTGATATCGCCGACGTTGACATCGAGGTACCGCAACTCGACGTAGCCCGCAAACCATCCGGGGGCCAAGAGGGGGTTGACGCTCGTCAGCCACGCGACGGCACCACCGACTCCCGCCGAACGCCAGTGTGCTCCCGCAAGCTTGGCGAGACCGAACGCGAGGATCCCGTTGATCAGGAACCACGCCGCGAACAGCCGGAATAGCAGTTCACTTGACGCCCCTTCGACGCCGGTGTACGTGGCGATCGCTAACAGCGCGAAGAACGCGAGGAAGCCGAGCGTGAACAGGTAGCCGAACAGCTTGTAGAGTGAGATTCGGCCCCCGGACCGCCGGCCCGTGATCGACTCCATCGGCGGCAACAACGACGGGGTCTCGAGATAGCGCTCGATCCCTTCGCGGTGGCCCGCACCGACGACCGCGACGATCCGATATCCCTCGTCGCGCAACGCCACGAGCTGGTGGGCGATGTAGGCGTCCCGCTCGTCGATGAGTGCCTCCGCGCCACCGGGAGAAAACCGGCGGAACTCCTCCATCATCGCTCCGACCACGTCGGTGTCGGTCATCCGATCGACGTCGATCTCTTCGAGGTCGTCGTCCTCCGGTGTGAGCCCCTCCAACGCGAGCAGTATGGCGGTCCCGATCACGAGGCCGAGACCGAGCGCGACGATGACTGTGTCCGCGACCCCGACCAGGAATCCGGGCCCGAGCGCCTCGGGGACGACGAACGGCCCGGCGATAGCGCCGGCGAGAATCGAGAGGACAAAGCCGACACCGAGTCCGACGCCCATCCCGATCTCCCGCGAATCGCCGAGTCCGACGGCGAGACTCCCGGCGAGTTTGAGTTTTTCGAGAAACGACAGCCGCGTCCAGAACCGCTGGATCGTGACTTGAATATCCCGGTCGACGAGCGCGACATCGACACCGAGCGCCTCGGCGGTGTCGATTGCGGCTTTCATATCCGCGCCGGGCTCGATATCGAACCGGTCGCCGAGACGGGCCTGCACGTACGACAGCATCCAGTACGCGAGGAACTGATACACCGTGTTTCCCTTCAGGAGATCGCCGGCGTCCAGATCGTCGGGGGCCTCGCCGCGGAGTTGCCGGTACCGACCGTCGTCAAGTTCGACGGCGACGATATCGGGTCGCTCCTCGTCGATGACGGACTCGACTTCCTCGACGCTTGCCGCCGAGACGTGGGCGGTCCCGACGACCCGCACCGACCCCGCGTCGTCGTCGCTACTCATTGTCGGCAACTGTCGGGCGAGCGGTTTACGTGTATCGGGACGGGACAGTCGATGTCCGCTCGAGGGGTCCCATCCGACACCTCGGAGACCGAAGCACCCATACACCAGCGACCCCCGCTTTCGCCATGGCGACGTTGGCCGACTCCCGGACCGAAATGACAGAGATACTGCTCCCGAACCAGACGAACACCCTCGGACGGGCCCTCGGCGGGACGGTCCTTCACTGGATGGACATCTGTGCGGCCATCGCGAGCATGCGCTTTGCTGGCAAACAGTGCGTCACGGCGTCGATGGACCACGTCGATTTCGTCAGTCCGATCGATCTCGGGGAGGTTGCAGTCATCGAGGGGTACGTCTTCGAGACCGGAACGACGAGCCTCGAAGTCCGCGTCGACGTCCGCGCCGAGGATCCGATCGGGGGCGACAGGCGACTCGCGACGGTCTCGTTTTTCACGTTCGTTGCCCTCGACGATTCGGGGCGTCCGACCGAGGTCCCGCCACTCGAGTGTCCGACGGACGCGGAAGCCGAGCGCAAAGCTGCGGCGATCGAGGCGCGCCGCGAACGGCGGCGATAGCGCGATTCGGAGCCGTCGTGTGGAGTATCGTTCACCGGACGACAGTGACGGGGACCGGGGACCGCCGGACGACCGTCTCGGCGACGCTACCGAGGAGGATCCGCGAGAGGCCGTCGCGGCCGTGGCTCCCGATGACGACGGCGTCTATCTCCTCTTCGTCGATGTAGTTGATAATCGCGCGGGCGGGTGAGCCGGTGACGATCTCGGTTTCGACAGCCGACTCGAGCGTCCCCGCGGCGTCGCTGAGCAACTCCTCCCCCGAGGCTTTGGCCTGATCGTACCATTCGTCCCAGTAGCCGGCCATCGTGGCTTCCGGTGCCGCACCGTAGCCCGCCTCGACGAAGTCCAACACGTGAAGCAGTACGATTTCGTCGTCTGCGTGCTGTTCTCGGGCGTATTCGAGAGCCGTCTCGGATTGGTCGGAGCCGTCGTATGGTATCAACACTCGCATACCAGTAGATCTCCGGCCACCCGTTTAGTTCTTGTAGGTCAGTCCCACACCCCACCGCACGCATTTATGCGATATGAGCCGTTATAACGCGGCGTGTACCGGGTGTGTGCGGTCGTTCTACTCCTCGTCCTCGCGGGCTGTGCCGGAATCGGCGGTGACACCGACAGCGGTGACCCGTCGGTGGATACGACGACGCCCGTTCCGGTTCCCGACGCCGATCCGGGACCGGTCGGCTCGTCGGGGATCGACGACGGCGGCGTCTCGGACCCGAACGCGGTCGCGACCGCACACACCGAGCGGCTCGATGAGGAGTCGTATCGGTTTGTCTCGAATCAGACCGTCCGGTACGAGAACGGGAGCCTCCGATCCCGGTATCGGACCGACCTCCGTCTGGCCGAGAACCGGACCTACTTCGTGACCGTCCGGACCGCGGGCCCGGAGGGGCCGTTGCTGCTCGGTGAGCCGCCCGCGACCGCGGAGTTTTGGTCCGATGGCGAGACCTACCTCCGGGCGTTCGGCGAGCCGGACCCGGTTTACAACGAGTTTTCGCCCTCTTCCTCAGGGGTCGGGACGTGGGGGTTTTGGGCCTCAACGGGAGCCTTTGAGATTCAGCTATCCCCGAGAGGGGCGATAGAGGCGAGCTTCCATTCGGTTCCGACGCGTGTCGACGAGACGCGGCGCGTCGACGGCGTCGACCGATACACGCTTGCCGAGGTCGAACCGACCGACGCGGACCTCCCGTTTCCCGAAGCTGATCCGGCCCGGAACGTCACGCTCGAGGCCGAAATCGACAGCACCGGACTCGTCCGACAGCTCGATCTCGAATACGAGGCCCGGATCGACGGCGAAGAGGTCCTCGTCGCCCGATCGATCGGCTACTCGGAGGTCGGAACGACCGGCGTCGGTCGGCCGGAGTGGTTCGACCGGGCACGAGAGGGCTAGAAGTCGGGGAGATCGTCGGGAGCCTCGTACTCCGTCTCCCAGTCGATGTAGTCGCTTTTCAGCGTTTGGCTCACGGTTTCCCCCAACTCGGCCATCGCGGCGTTGATTCCGGAGACCGTCTCCCAGGAACGCAACTCGGGGTGGAGGTTCCGCTCCTTCCAGTCCTCGGGAATCCCGGGTGCGTGATATCCGACACGGTCCGCGAAGGCGTCCCAGAAAAAATCGAAGTGCTGGATCATGCCCAGATCCGCCACGATCGAGAACTCCCGCTCGTCCAGATCCGTGTCCTCGGCCCACGTTTCGAACGCCTGCTTCCACGCGCCCGCGGACAGCAACTCCTCCAGTTCGTCCCGCTTGTAATCGGTATCGCCGACGATTTCGGCGTCCTCGTACTCGTTGGGGTCCGTCTCCTCTAACTCCGGCGGCGCCGGACGATCGACGTTCAAACTCATGGTTCCGACTACGCCCACGCGACGCATAACGGTTGTCGCTGTCGGCTCGGCTCCTCGCGCTGGGGTCACTCGTCGGCGAACCGCTCGTACCGAACGCGAAGCGTCGTACTCGACACGTTCGAAAAGTCGCGCTCGACGGCGTCGTCGAAGGCATCGCGATCGACGCCCGACTCGAGATCGATCGTGCCGGGCAACGCGAGGGCGATGAACCGATACGCTTCGTTATCGGCGGTTTCGTGGCACGGCGAGCGGTACCCGACACTGCCTTCGTCGTTTTCGCCCTGTCTCGCCTCGAGCGGCGACTCGATCCGCGTGTCGCTCGGAAGCCCGGCCGGAATCTCGATCCGTTCGGCCGCCGACACACCCCACAGGAGCCAGATGGTTTGTGGGGTGTATCCCCGGAGCCACTCGCCAACGACGGCAACGGTGCTGGCCCGGTCCGGGGGGTCTTCGATCCGAAGCGGCGGCGACTCGCCGGCCCCATCGCAGGTGTACCGTTCCGGGAGATCCTCGCCGTCGAGGTCGGGGATCGAAAGTGTAAATTCGGTTTCGCCAGACGACGGCGCCTCGCCACCGATCGTGCATCCGGCCGCCGCCACGGCGGGGAGGGCCCCGAGCAGTTCCCGTCGTCGCATACGGCCGGTAGGGGTTCGACGGACAAGACCGCATCGCAACGAACCGGGGTCTCGCCGGATGGTTGATTAGCGTCGGGCAACATTCCTCGGGTATGGACGTCGAAATCGTTCCGCCGACGCGGCGACGCTGTGAACGCTGTGGCCGGACGGACGTCTGGGACGACGAGAGCGAAAACTGGGTCATCCTCGAAAGGGACGGCGAACGCGTCGTCGGCAACAGACACTGCATCCACGAGTGGGATATAAACGGTCAATACAACCCGGTGACCGGGAAGACGGAGCAAAACGCCTGAGGACGATGACGACCGTCTACGTCACCGTGCCGCCCGAGGCCGCCTCGGACCTCGCCGCGACGCTCGTCGAAGAGGAACTCGCGGCCTGCGTCAACCGGTTCGACTGTCGGTCGACGTTTCGGTGGGAAGGGGAGGTCGTCCACGACGACGAGGCCGCGTTGATCGTAAAAACGACCGCCGAACGCTACGCCGACACGGCCGCCCGTATCGAGGAACTTCACCCCCACGACGTGCCGTGCATCGAGCGTTTCGAGGAGGCCGACGCGCTTGGCGAGTTCGCCGGGTGGGTTGAGGCGAGCGTCCGATAGCTCACCGATCGAACGGCGTTTCGGGGACGGGCGGCGACCATCCGTGTCTGTCGGCGACGAAGCCGATGAACCCCGGAAACTCGTGGCCGTGACCGAGGACTTCGGCCGCGAACTCCGGTTCGGGCGCGTCGGAGAACCCACCGGAGCCGACCATCCGGCGCAGCACTTCCTCGACGTCGGCCGAACTGTCCGGGAAGGCGTCGGTGAACGCCGCCGGGCTGTCGCCGAAACGGTCCTCGAACTCGGCCTTTGCGTCGTCGTAGGCCTCCGAGAGCCACCGTTCTCTGTGGGCTCGATACGCGTCGTCGTAGGCCCCGTGGAGTTCGGAAAACTCGCCAGCGCTGAGCGGATCGGTCGCCGAGAGGAACGTGATAAACGTGATTGCGGCCTTCCTCGTTGCGGGATCATCGACGTCCGACCCCGGAAATCGCAACTCGTCAACCGGCTCGATATCGGTGTTCGGCGACGACGAGAGGGTCGCGGCGTACGTTCCGTCGGGCTGTTCGCGGATATACACCGTATACTGAAATCGGTCGTGGCGAAACTGCCTGACGATGTCGTCACTGTGGCCGCCGCCCAGGCGCCCATACCAGCTCCCGATACCCAGATCGGTCAACGGGGGCGTAAACGCCGTCGGCGAGAAGACGAGGTTCACCAACTCGACCCGGGTCAGCCGCGCCGTACAGGGAACTGCCGCGAGTTCCTCGAGCACCCGCCTGCGGTCGTCGCCGAGCCGGGCGCTCCGGCCGCAGGATTCACAGACGACGCTTCGGCCGTTCGTTGGGTGTTCGGGGGTGACCGTCGGAACGTGGTCGCCCACCGGGACGTCGGGGAGTTCGTATCGCCCGCAGGGGATCGATGCGAGTTCCGACAGCGCCCGACGGATCGGCCCCTCGGCGGTGACGGAGTACGGAACGGTCACACCACAGGAGTCACACCGGACGAACCGCTCGCGAGGGTACAGCGAGGGCATGTGACCCCGAGCGGCGACGTTCGGGTCGACGTCGAAGTCCCGAAGCGTCGTCGATCGGCCGTCCTGCGTAGCCATACCCCGCGTTCGATCCCCCGCTTAAAAACTCCACGCCACGTGTGAAACTCCGTTTCGAACGCCGAAACCGACTACACGGCTGCCGAAACGGGGTCGATATTTAAATATGCGCCTGCCGAACCCCGGGTAGAAGCATGACCGGCCGGCTCAATCCCCGACGGTACGACCTCGGCGAACTGCGCGATGCGGCCCGGGAGCCGCGCCGTCGCGGCGGGGATGACCCGGCCGAGACACACTCCGAACGGGCTGACGGGGACCGATCGGTGCCGGTCGAACCGACGACGAACGAGTCGCCGACGCGACGGGCGCTGACCTCGGCGGAGACGCAGGACGGCGACGAGGTCGAGGCGTACCTCCGTGCCAGACACCAGCGCGGCCGGGAGGCCCACACCCGGACCGAACCCGGCCGTGGCGGGGACGAAAGGCGGCAGTTGGGGCGGGGGGCCCACGCCGAGTCTTCAACCGCCGCCGCCCCGAGAGGCGCGCCCAACGCCGCGGCCTTCCTCGCGGAGCTTTCGGCTGCCGGCGTCTCGAAACCGTATCTCGACCGGCTCCCGGACGCCTACACCGCACAACTCGAGGTGTTCGAGTGGCTCGAGGTGCTGTTCCAGCGAGCCGACCGCGAGAAGGCGATCGCGGCCCTTGAGTACTACGAATCGATCGGGTGGCTCTCCGAGCGGAGCCGCGAGGAACTGATCGATGTGGCGTCGGGACTGTCGGTCTCGGGCCCGGCTGGCGGGTCGCTAGGTATCAATGACCACCGCGAGAGCCTCCTGTATGTGGCTCGGCTCGCACAGCGCCGGCAGGAATGAGGGACGCTTTTCCGACGGTCCAGCTACCCGCGACTACTCGGCGGCACAGCGGTTCGGCCCGAGTTCCAGTTCGATCGCTTCCTCACCCTCGGCCGTCGCTCGACCGCGGTTGATGGAAATAATCCGCTCGTAGTTCGGCGGTTTTTCGGGGGCGGTCTCGAGGATCCGTTCGACGAACGCCTCGCGGCCGCGACCTAACAGCGGCAGTTCCGTCCGAAGGGCTTCGATCGACGTCGACACCTCGGTTCCGGGAACGACGCCGTACTCCCCGTCGTCGGAGACCGCAAAGTGCCCCGGGAGGACGGTGATCGGATCCGGTTCGGCGAGGACGGTTCCGTGAAGCGAGTCGTACAGCAGTTCGGCCCCCGATGCGGCGTCCGAATCACCGAACTGGAGTTCCGTTCGGCCGACGCTGTCGACGAACACCGTGTCGCCGGTCAAAAGCGCCTCGCCGTCGACGAGGTAGCTCGCCATTCCGGAGGTGTGACCGGGCGTGAACACCGCTTTGATATCGACGGTGCCGACTTCGACGACGTCGTTTCGCCCGAGCGGATCGTACTCGAAGTCGGGGTCGCGCTCGGCGACGCGTTCGCCGAGGTGATACGGGACGTCGAGGTCCGCGGCGAGCTGTCGGCCGCCGCTTATGTGATCGGCGTGGATGTGTGTATCGAGTACGCGTTCGATCCGGAGGCCGCGGGCTGCGGCCGTCTCACGGAACTGGTCGACGTGTCTCGTCGGATCGACCGCGGCGGCCGCGCCGGTGTCGGGATCGGAGACCAGATAGCCGAGACACCCCTTCGCGCGTCGCTGGAGTTGAACGATCCCGACCGATCCGTCCGTGTCGATCTCGACGGCATCGTACACCGCACTCCAGGCGCGCATCCCGTCGTCGACGTGTCGGACGTTCTCGAACCCCGCCTCTGCGAGTTCCTCGGCGAGGAACCGCGAGGATTTCCCCTTCGCGCAGATCGTCACGATCGGATCGTCGCGGCCGAGCCCCGTCGCCGAGCGGAACGCGTCGGCGTCGAACTCGTGGTCCGGTTTGTACGGAAACTGCGTCGCGCCGGCGAGTCGCCACCTTTCGAAGCTCTCGGTGTCACGGGTGTCGACGAGATGGAACGCCTCGCCGCCGTCGACGAGTTCCTTCAGTTGCTCCGCGGAGATGCCGGCCGGGGGCGTCGGCGTGGATTTGGCCATACACGACACCTCCGGTCGGCTCGTATTAAACGTCCGGCCCGGACGGCCCCGAACGCGTCCCCTCCCGGATCAGCCCCGCAGCGCAACGAACGGCCGCAAGGCGAGCGGGACGTACTCCCGGGCCGGATCGTACTTCGCGAACGCGAGGCTGTTCGACATCACCGAGACGCTCGAGGCCGCCATGGCAAACCCGGCGAGTGCGGGGTTGAGGAGCCCGAGCGAGGCAACCGGAATGAGCGTCGCGTTGTAGGCGAAGGCCCAAAAGAGGTTCTGGCGAACCTTCGAGATCGTCGCCTCGGAGATCCGGATCGCCTTCAGCACGTCGGCGGGGTCCGAACGCATCAGCGTCACGTCGGCGGCCTCCATCGCCACGTCGGTCCCGGAGCCGATCGCGACGCCGATGTGGGCCGCCGTCAGCGCGGGCGCGTCGTTGACGCCGTCGCCGACCATCATCGCGTGGGTGCCCTCGGCCTGTATCGAGTCGATCACGTCCGCCTTCTCACCGGGCAGAACCTCCGATCGGACGTGTGCCTCCGGAATCCCCACCTCGGATGCGACCGCCGCCGCGGTCCGCGGGTTGTCGCCGGTGAGCATGAACACGTCGTAGCCCCGGTCCTGAAGCGTTGAGACGGTGGCTTTCGCGCTCTCTCTGACGGTGTCGGCGGTCGCGACGACGCCGATCACCTCGCCGTCGAGGGCGACGAGCATGGCCGTCTTCCCCGCCCGCTCGAGTCGCTCCATCGCCTCGAGGGCTGGCTCGGGGTCGACGCCGCTGGCCGCCAACAGCGCGCGGTTCCCGACGAGGACCTCGCCGTGGGCGGTGGTCGCTTCGATCCCCTTCCCGGGGACGTTCTCGAAGGTGTCGACCTCGGCGAGTTCGACGCCACGATCCTCGGCCGCGGCGACGATCGCCTCGGCCAAGGGGTGTTCCGAGCCCGATTCGGCGCTCGCCGCCACGGAGAGGACGAACGACTCGTCGACGGCCGGACCGACCACCGCGCCGCCGTCGGCTCTGGTTCCGCCCTCGATCGCCTCGACGTCGGTCAGCCGCATCTCCCCCTCGGTCAGGGTCCCCGTCTTGTCGAAGACGACCGCATCGACCTCCCGGACCCGTTCGAGGATGTCACCGCCCTTGAACAGGACCCCGTTCGTCGCCGAGATCGTCGAGCCGACCATCGTCGCCGCCGGCGTCGCGAGCCCGAGCGCACAGGGACAGGCGATGAGGACGGCCGACGCGAAGACGATCATCGAGAACTCGAGTATCGGCACGCCGCCGACGATCGGCCCGCCGCCGACCTGCCCGACGGGCAGCGGTTCGACGAGCGCGAACAGTTGTGGCGCAAAGAAGTACCACAGGATCGTCCAGACGACGGCGTTAGCGATGACAGCGGGGACGAAATACCCGGAGACCCGGTCGACGAGCCGCTGGATGTCCGGCTGGCGCGATTGGGCCTCCTTGACCCGGCGGACGATCCCCTGAATCGCGGTGTCCTCGCCGACCTTCGTCGCCTCGACGAGCAACACCCCGTTCTCGTTGATCGTCGATCCGACGACCTCGTCGTCCGGCGACTTCTCGACGGGGACGGATTCGCCGGTCAGCATCGACTCGTCGACGGCGGAATCGCCCTCGATCACGACCCCGTCAGTCGGGATTCGCTCTCCGGGGTGGATCTTCATCACGTCGCCGACCGCGACCTCCGAGAGCGGGACGGTGAGTTCCTCGCCGTCGCGGACCACCGTGGCGTCGTCGGCCTCCATCCGGAGCAACTCCCGCAGGGCGTCGGACGCCCGGGCCTTCGATCGGGCCTCCAGCCAGTTGCCGACGGTAATGAACCAGAGAATGAACGCGACGGCCTCGAAGTAGAGGTCGCCGGTCACGAGGCCGACAACGACGGCCAGGCTGAACAGATATCCGACGGTCGTCCCGGTCGCGACGAGAGTGTCCATGTTGGCCGTCCGGTTTCTCGCGGCCTTGGACGCCCCGATGAGAAATTCCCTGCCGAGCGTCGCCATCAGCGCGGTCGCAAAGCCCAATTCGATCCACCCAAAGGGCACGCCACCGATCGATCCGGGAGCCGACAACGGCGTGAACATCGCCGCCATCAGATAAATGAACGGCAGCGTCAACACGCCGCCACCGATCACGAGCCGTTTCTGTCTTTTCAACTCCCGCTCGGCCGTCGATTCGTCCTCCGTGGTGTCGTCGTCCTCGATCGGTTCGTACCCGGCGGCCTCGATCGCCCCGAAAGCGGCTTCAGCATCGAACGACTCCGGGTTGATCTCGATCGTCGCTTCGTCGGTTGCGTAGTTCACGTCCGCGCGGAGCACACCGGGGAGTTCCGCGAGCGCTCCGGCGACGGTCTCGGAACACGTCGAACAGTGCATCCCGCCGACGCCGATCGTCCGGGTCCCACGGCGCGGTTCGTATCCCGCGTCCTCGATGGCGGCGTAGATCGATTCGAGGGACGCCCGTTCGGGATCGTACTCGACGGTCGCCTCGTCGGTGGCGTAGTTCACCGACGCGTCGGCGACACCCTCCATCGACGCCATCGCCTCGGCGACGGTCTCGGAACACGTCGAACAGTGCATCCCGCCGACGCCGATGCGTTCCCGTCTGGTCATACACATAGGTATGGCCTCCACATTGATGCGGTTTGTTCTTTATTTTCGTAAGTGTTCGAGAGCGCATGCTTTGTAATCCGAGCCGGCTTGGTCGATATCGCCCATAGTAAAAAGACGTTCCTCGCCCCGTCAACGGAACGGAGACCGTCAGAGCGCTCCGCCGAGCTCCTCGTATCGCTCCTCGAAGCGCCCTCGACAGGAGTCACAGCAGAATTCGTACCGATCGCCGTCGATGATCGCGGTGACTCCCTCGGCGGTAACGCTGTTGCCGCACTCGACACACTCCAGCCCGAGCGTCGCCTCCCCGAGCGCAGGGTGCCAGTCTGCGGCCACGAGCGGCGTGGCCTCGACCGTCTCGACGACGCCCGTCTCGAAGGCGGGCGTCAGCGCCGACTCGATGTCCCCGTCGGGGAACGTGCCGACCACGAACACCCGGCTGTCCGCCGTCGCGAAAACGTGTTCGACGCCCGTGACGTCGTCGAGGGCTTCCCTGACCGCCGTCGTCTCGCCCGGTTTCACGCCGAGCGTCACGGCGACCCGGACGCCGTCGTGAAGCCGCGAGCGATCGACGTTGACGGTGAATCGCTCGATGATGCCAAGCTCCCGGAGGCGATCGATCCGGTCGCTCACCGCCGGTGGCGAGAGGTCGACCGCCTCGGCGAGGTCGCTGTACGGCGCTCGGCCATCATCGAGCAACAGCCGGAGGAGTTCCCTGTCGGTCTCATCGAGGTCGCGCATGGTTCGACGTTGCAGGCCGTGATTTAAAACATGTACTGGGTGATGGTCGGTCGTTTATACTGTTGTCGCACAAAGGAACGACCGATGGTGCTTTTGACCACGGCCTACGTTCTCCACGTTCTCTCGGCGGCGTTCTGGACCGGGGCAACACTGTACGTCGTGTACGCGGTTCTCCCCGGCGCACGCGACGGTCGGCTCCCGGCCAACGCCGTCGCGGACGGCGTCCACAGGCTGCTGTTGATAACCAGATGGACCGGAATCGTCCTCCCGGTCACCGGCGCGTACATGATCTGGGTGTTGTACACGCCGCTGGAACTGTTGACGACGACGGCCCGCGGGTGGGCGGTTCTCGCTATGTTCGGGCTGTGGGGTCTCATGAACACCCTGATTGAACTCGGCGTCCTCCGGATGCGCCGGGCAGTCGACGACGTCGGTATGGGCGCGTACATGGCCGAGGGCTTTCCGCTTACGTACCTCTCCGGCGAGGAGTCCGGCCGGGAGTTGGCCGACCGGGGCCGACCGTATCTGCTCGCCGCCGCCGGCTGTGCGGTCCTGCTGTTGGCCGATGCCGCGTTACTCGCCGTCGGCATCCCGTTTTGAGCCGCCCACGGTCAACAGTGTTAGATACGCCGGTTCGCTACTTGTGGTATGGACGACCACACACGCGACGACACCGTCGGCCCCCCGGCCGCCGGTGACCCGACCGGGTGGTCGGCCGACCGCGGAACGTGGGAGCACGGAACCCTCCGGCGGGCGGTAGTGAGCGGCGTCCGGCTGTACAACGCCGGCGAGTTCCATGAATCGCATGACTGCTTCGAGGCCGAGTGGTACAACTACGGCCGCGGTTCGACCGAAAGCAAGTTTCTCCACGGCATGGTACAGGTCGCTGCCGGCGCGTACAAACACGTTGACTTCGAGGACGACGACGGAATGCGATCGCTGTTCGAAACGGCGCTACAGTATCTCTACGGCGTGCCTCGGGATTTTTACGGCGTCGATCTGCTTGACGTCAGGACCGTTCTCACCAACGCCCAAACCGATCCGGCGATCGTAGACGGGTGGAAGATCCCACTCGACGGGGCGCGACCGACCGCCAGGACGGCCGATCACGAATATGTGGCCGGACTCGAGTGACCCGCCGCGGGCAATCAGAGATCCTTTGCGATGCCCCGGAGCCCGTTCGTGCGTTCGCGCTGCGTTCGGATCTCCGCCGTCGTCATCACCTCCGACAGCCGGGTCTCCGTCACGAGTTCCTCGACGAGCCAGCGGACGCGGTTCCCGACTTCGGAGTCCTTCAGATACGCGGCGACGCGCTCGATCTCGTCGTCCGTGGGGTGTTTCCCGCCGTTCGGGGCGGTGAGCCGTTGGACGGTGTCGACCGGATCGATCCTTTCGCCGCGCCGGTACGCGCCGCCGGTGAGAAGCAGGGTCCGAACCGTCACGGACGCGACCTCCTCGCGCTCGGCATACCCGAGATCGCCGAGGACCAACCCGGTCGCCCGCGTCGAGAGCACGAACGTCTCGCGGGACGGCTGTGCGAAGGTGGGAGCATCCGCGGGCTCGAGTGTGAGTTCGATCGCCGGTTCGTCCGCCTCCGTGTCAGCGAGCCGCGGATGATCGATCATACCCGGGGTTGGTCGCCGACTCACTTCCGTCGTCCGGTGTGTCGGCCGTTCGAATCCGGAGAGATTCGCTGACACACGCCGCCGCGTCGACACTAACTACGGTGATCGCCGATGATCGAACCGAACGTCGTCGAGGGGGCGACCCCGACGAGGAACTGCTCGCCCTCCAGACGCCGGACGGGGCCGAGTCTCGACGGCTACGGACTTCCTCGACGTGTTCGGGCTGAACGGGGCGGCGTTTCTCAGCTACGGGAACGTCCTCTCGGATCGGGTACTCTCAGCGTACGTCCTCCGGAGCCTCGTGTACGGGGTTCCCGGGGTCGGTCCCCGCCAGTTCCTCCCTCACGTACGGAAAGTCGTCCCGAGCGTCGGACTCGAGGACATCGAGCGCGCGAAGGGGTACGGCGGCGTCCGGCCGCAGATCGTCGACACGGGGAACAAATCCCTCGATATGGGCGAAGCGAAGATCGTCGGCGACGATATCATCTTCAACATTACGCCGTCGCCGGGCGCTTCGACGTGCCTCAAAAACGCCATGCGGGACACGGAGACGCTGCTTGGATTCCTCGACGGTGACTACGAGCTCGACGAGTCGGCGTTCCGCGCCGACGCCATCGACAACTTCCCGCGCCTCGACGGGGTCGACAACCCGGTCGGGACCGATCCCGCCGGCAGCGCCAGGGCCGCGGACGACTGAAACGGCAATGAACTATCCGTGAACGTCTGCTTCCCGCTCCGACGCATGTTTATAAGTATCGGGGCACAATGTGATATTATACCATGACCGAAGTTCCCACAGAAGCTGAGGACGAACCGACCGCCGAAACGATCACCGACGGCTATTTCGAAAAGGAGTACCGCGTGGACGCGGCGGACGCCGGCGAGTTCCTGAGCGGACTCGGCCAGCAACTCGGCGACGGCGACGAGGTCACGATCTCCGGCGACGGCTACGAGATCCCCTTCGCGTTCGGGGAACCGGTCGAACTCGAGATCGAGTTCGAGGGTGGCGACGAACCGGAGTTGGAGATCGAAGTCGAACTCGTCGGACGCGCCGACGACGAGACGCCCGATATCGCGTGAGGTCGGCGGTGGCCACCGCCGGATCGAAACCGGTGGGTTAAATCCGTAGCGGCTGATACTCCGAGTTGCGTGCGAGGGTAGCCAAGCCCGGAAACGGCGGCGGACTCAAGATCCGCTCCTGTAGAGGTCCGTGGGTTCAAATCCCTCCCCTCGCATCGCCGGGGTCCACCCCCGTGATGCGGAAGACCGCTCTCGGAGCGGCCTTCCCTCGCAACTACTCAAAACATCCCGGAGCCACCGCTGTCCGCGGTCGCGGCCCCGCTCCCGGGGGCGAAACTCGGATCGGATCGGAGAGCGTATCGAACCGCTCCGAAAGCGTGACTTCGCGATGCTCCGTGACGGTTCGGTCGTACGTTTGCGTGCCGTCGAGTACGGCCCCCTCGTATCGGGCTTTTTCGGGGAGTGTCGACCGGTCGACGACCCGCTGTTCGTCGGGCTCGCCGCGCCTTTCGACGAGTAACACGGCGCGCTCGTCGGCAAGACGGTCGACGACGACCCGGTCAACTTCGTGTTCCTCGACGGCGAGGGTCGACCCCGTGGCTACCGACAGGACGAGAGCGATCACGAGGGCGATCGAAGCGGCGAGTATCGTGCGCATCGAGACGGCATGGTCCCGATCCAGTATATAAACCTTCGCCGGTCGGCGGAACTACTCGTCCGCCGCGTCGACCGCCTCGACGATGCCCGCCGTCTCCCAGCCGTCGTCGGTTTCGCGGCCGGCGACGAGCGGATCGTCCTCGCCGTCCGTTACGAGCCTGTAGACGGTGCCGTCGGAGCCGACCCCCTCGGCCTGAAACGCCTCCTGAAAGAACTCCGCGGAGCGCATCTCGAGGGCGACCGTCGAGCCGTCCTCGAAGGTGAGCCGGACGTCCCGCGGCGTGATGTTGTGGATACGCTTTGCGAGGGTGTTCATAAGCGCCCCGAGGGCCGGGGCCGACAAATCGGTGGCGCTTTGATCCCTGCGGGTCCGGACCGATTATGGGAACACGCGCCGACTGTGCGCTCCGGGCGGCCGAAGCGGGGGCGGAACTGGCCGCGGCGTCGTTTCGCGAGGACGTCGCGGTGGAGACGAAAGCGGACAAAACCGACGTGGTGACGCAGGCGGATCGCGACGCACAGCGACGGGTCGCGGAGACGATCCGGGAGGAGTATCCGGATGACCCGATCATCGGCGAAGAGGATTCGGCACCCGATTCGGTCCCCGACGAGGGGCCGGCGTGGATCGTCGATCCGATCGACGGGACGACGAACTTCGTCCGGGGCGTCCCGATGTGGACGACGAGCGTCGCCGCGACGGTGGACGGTGAGCCGGTCGCGGGAGCGACTGTCTGTCCGGCGTCGAACGACACGTTCGTCCTCGAGTCCGGTGCGGCGTTTCTGAACGGCCGATCGCTCTCCGTCAGCGACCGGACCGATCCCGAGACGTTCGTCGTCGTCCCGACGGTCTGGTGGGGGTCTGACCGCCGCGAGGAGTACGCCGCCGCCTGCCGCGGGATCGTCGAACGGTTCGGCGATATGCGTCGGTTCGGCTCCGCGCAGTTCGAGTTGGGGCTGTGCGCGTCGGGCGCCGTCGAGGGCGTCGTGACGAACGTCGAGACGCATCCCTGGGACACGGTCGTCGGCGTCGGACTCGTCGAGGCCGCTGACGGGACGGTGACGGATATTCACGGCAACCCGTGGCGTCACGACAGCCGCGGGCTCGTCGCCTCGAACGGGACCGCACACGACGCCGTCCTCGACGCTGCTCGGGAAGCCGAACCGGATCGATAACCCGTCACGCTCGCACTCGACCGGAAACGTAAAACCGCGATGGGACGGGGATACTGGTATGGATATTCCCGACGGAATCGACCCGGCCCGCGCGTGGCTCGCCGCTTTCGTCGGCGGCGTCGCCGTCGTCACCACGGCGGCGATCGCCCTCCCCGAACGGGTGTACGACGGGTTCCTCTGGCGGTACTTCTGGGGACCGGTCGACGCAGACGCCCACGGCGCAGCCTGCGCCGTCCGCTCCGGCGGTACGACCGAGCGGCTTCCGACACAGAACGCTTGCGCCGCCGCCGACGGGATCGTCGTTACGCCCGGATACACCGGGATTTCGACGGCTGTGTACGCTGTCGTGTTGATCTTCATGCTCATCGGCGTGCTGTTGTTGCTCCGTCGGCTGGAAGTCCGGATGACGCCGCGGTTTTACGCCGCGCTGTTCCCGTTTATGTTGCTCGGCGGCGCGCTCCGGGTCGTCGAGGACGTGAACGTGGCCTTTCTTCGGGCCGACGCGGGCATGCTGATCTCGTACCCGTCGGTTGCGCTCATCATCAGCCCGTTTATTTATTTCGTGATGTTCGCGTTCACGCTCGCCGCGCTCGTGGCGGGGATTCTCGCGGCGAGACGGGGGATTTTTGACGCGTACGAGCCGTATCTGGCCGGAACGGGGGTACTCGCCGTCACCGCGGTCGTCGGTTGGCTCCTGTACATCTCGGCGACCTCCGACCTCGTCGGTTTCTTCCCCGCAGTCGCGATCATCACGCTCGGCGGTGCCACGCTCATCACGGCGGTGTTTTGGTGGGCGAGCGAGCGGTACGCGCCGGTGATAAACGAGGGGACCGGCTACATCGGTGCCCTGATCGTCTGGGGACACGCCGTCGACGGCGTCGCGAACGTTCTGAGCCTCGATTGGACGGACGCGCTCGGGATCGGCGTCAACTACGGATCGAAACACGTCGTCAACGAGGCGACGGTCCGAATCACGGAGAGCCTCCAACCGGCGTGGCTCTCGGAGGCGATCGGCACAGCGTGGCCGTTCCTGTTTATAAAAGTCGCGGCGGCTATCCTCGTCGTCTGGGTGTTCAACGACGAGATCTTCGAGGAGAGCCCGCGGTACGCGTATCTGCTTCTCATTGCGATCCTCGCCGTCGGCCTCGGCCCGGGGACCCGGGACATGCTGCGGGCGATGCTCGCGATCTGATCGGGGCTCCGACCCGCGCGTGTCCGACAGTTACCTCGACGGTACCGGCGGAACGGACGATCGGGACGTAGCCGTTCGCCGTAAACTCTACCACCGGTTTCAGTTTTCACTGTCGAATGATTTTTAATCGGTCCGGGCGCACAGGTAGAACGAATCATGGTAGACAAAGACGACCTACGTCAGCAGATGATCGACGCCTTCGAGGGAGCCGACTACCCGATCAACAGTCCGATGGATCTCGTTCCCGCCCTCCCGCAGGGTCCCGGCACGAAGTTCGAGTCCGGCGACTTCTCGATGACGGCGATGGAACTCAACACGAAACTCGGCGGCGGCGAGTTCCCCTACGAGTCCCCCGAAGCGTTCGTCGACGACGTGATGAACCAACTCGAAGAGCAGGATCTTTTATAAGGAACTCGGCCAGTCCCGTCCGCTATCGGCTCTTTCGAATCGTCGACTCGACCTCGTCGAACAGCGCTTCGACCCGCGTCTCGACCGCGTCGCGGATCCGGCGTGCCTCCGCCTCGTCGGCCCCGTCCGGATCGTCGAGCGCCCAGTCGCGGATATCGCTCCCGGCGTCGAGTTCGAGCGTCGAACACCCCATCGTCGCCACGATGTCGCACGCCCGTAGCTCCTGGCTCGGAATCTTTCGGGGCGTCCGACCGGAGAGGTCGATTCCCTCCTCGTCCATGATCCGGACGACGACGTCGTGAACCGCATCGGCCGGGCGGGTGCCGCCGGTCGTGATCTCGACGGTGTCTTCGAGGCCGCGCTCGGTCAGTTCCCGCTCCGCAAAGGCCGTCGCCATCTGGCTCCGCCCCGCGTTCTGCACGCAGACGAACCCGATTGTGAACGTATCTGTCATGATGGTGTGGTGTATACTACGCTGTTATCGCTGCTCCGCGATCTCGGCGAGCGTGACGACCTCGGCGATATTGCCGCCGTACTCCGCCGTCCGCCTGATGCTCTCGAGGACGCGTCCGTAGAGGTACACGTCGCCGCGGTCGGCCTCGTACAGCTCCCGGTCGAGGGCCTCGATCCGCTCGACGACCTCGTCTCGCCGGTGCATCGCTTCGCCGGCCTTCCCGTCGAGCGCCGTCCGAACGACCCGCCTCGCGTCGGCTCCGACCAACTCGAACCGTTCGGAGAGCTCCGTCTCGGGCGGCCGCTCCTGTCTGAGTCCGATGTCGGCGATCAACTCCGCGTGATCCGCGATCCGTTCGAGCTGTCTGGCGGTTCGGAACCGCGTGAACGCGATCCGGCGATCCGTCCCGAGCTTGTCGATCTCGCGAACGTCGGTCAACGCCCGGTAGAACTGCCGGCTGACGAGCGCGAAGAGCCGGTCGACGTCGTCGTCGCGGGAGATGATGTGACGGGCGAGTTCCTCGCTGTCGTCGTCCTCGCCGATGACCGCCCGTATCGCGTTCTCGTGCATCGAAAGCGCGATTCCGCGGAGCTGGTCGATCGTCCCGTCGAGCGAGATTTCGGCGGGGTCGAGGAGGCTCCGCGCGACGATCCGGGTTTCGGTCTCCGTCGCGATCTCGATGCCGACGAGGCTGGTGATCGCGTCGCTCGCGATCCGCCGTTCCGTCGAGTCGAACCCGATGTTGGACTCGATCACGATCTCGTCGCTTCCGGCGGCGTATGCGGCTCCGATCCGCTCGCCGACCGCGTCCGCCCCGACCGCGTCGACGTCGATTATCGCACGACGGACGGCCCCGTCGCCGTTGCCGTTGGCGACGACGAGTCGGTCCTCGAACGGATATAACTGCACGGGCGAGCCGGATTCGATCCCGTGACTGTTCGCCCACCCTTTCGGTATCGAAACCGTGTACGTCGATCCGCCCGTGACCTGTACCTTCCGTTCGACCGGGCCGTCACCTGGCGTGCCCGCCATGGTCAGTAGATCAGCTCCGTGTCGCTGTCGGTCATGTACGCCGTTCGCGCACAGATGTTGACGGCGTGATCGCCGACGCGTTCGAGGTCCCGAATCGTCAACAGCAGCCGGGAGACGTCGTCCATCACGTCTCCGGCATCGTCATCGTAGTTCGTTCGGAGCAGATCCTCGACGACGGCGTCGCTCGACTCCATACAGAGCCGGTCGATCCGATCGTCGCGGGCCGCGATTTCGCGGGCGCTGTCGGCGTCGTCGTTTCCGTACGCCTCCATCGCCTCGGCGACCATCGACCCCGCCTCGGTGCCGATGTAGATCACGTCGATCTCCGGGTATCGCTCCCGTTCGGCCGCGATCGCGTACCCCGCGAGGTTGGTCGCGAGATCGCCGACCCGTTCGAGATCGGTGATTATCTTGAACGACGACGCGATGAACCGGAGGTCGCCGGCGACCGGCTGTTGGAGCGCGAACAGATCGATGCAGTCGCCCTCGATATCGAGATATCGCTCGTTGACCTCCGAATCGCCCTCGATGACCCCCCGTGCGAGCGATTCGTTCTTCGTCTCCAAGGCGGTCAGGGCCGTCTCGTAGCGTTCGAGCACGATATCGCTCATCGCGACGACCTTCTCCCGGAGGTCAGCCAGCTGCTGTTGGTATTCGACTCGAGCCATAGTTACCCGAACTTGCCGGTGATGTAGTCCTCGACGCGGCTGTCCTCGGGATTCTCGAAGACCTTCGCCGTGTCGTCGAACTCGACGAGTTCGCCGCCGGTGAGAAAGACCGCGGTCTTATCGGAGATCCGGGCGGCCTGTTGCATGTTATGGGTGACGATGACGACGGTGTATTCTTCGACCAATTCGTCGATCAGATTCTCGATCTTCGAGGCGGCGACGGGATCGAGCGCCGAGGTCGGCTCGTCCATGAGGATGACTTCGGGGTCGGGCGCGATGGCGCGAGCGATACAGAGCCGCTGTTGTTGGCCGCCGGAGAGATCGAGCCCCGAGGTGTCGAGTTTGCCGTTGACCTCGTCCCAAAGCGCCGCACCCTTAAGCGCGCGTTCGACGTCCTCGTCGGTCGCCGACTGTCCCTGAACCTCCAGGCCGTAGACGACGTTCTCGCGGATCGATTTCGGAAACGGGTTCGGCTTCTGGAACACCTGGCCGATCTTCCGGCGCAGGGCGACGGGATCGACGTCGTCGTCGTAGACGTTCTTGCCTTTGAAGACGACTTCGCCGTCGACGCGGCAGACATCGATCTGGTCGTTCATGCGGTTGATACACCGCAGGAACGTCGATTTCCCGCAACCCGAGGGGCCGATAAGCGCCGTGACCTTGTTTTCGGGGATCTCGATGTCGACGCTTCGTAGCGCCCGGTCATCGCCGTAGTAGACGTCGAGATCCCGGGTTTCGAGAACCGTCTCGTCGATCTTATCGGCGCGGGTGTTTTCCCCTGTCTGTACCTCCGTCGAGATGAGCGAATCGTCCGTTTCTTGTGTTGCCATGCGTTAAACCTCCGTTTCGTACTTGTTCCGCAGATAGATCGCAACGCCGTTCATCGTCAGCATAATCGTCAGAAGGACGACGATCCCGACGGCAGCGAGGTGGATGAAATGCTGGCTCGGCTCGGCCGCCCAGCCGTAGATCTGCGTCGGCATACCGCTGAAACGATCCATCGGACCGCCGGGCATCCGGTTGACGAACAGCGCACCGACCATGAGAAGCGGTGCCGTCTCGCCGATCGCACGCGCAAGCGCGAGGATCGTCCCGGTGAAAATTCCCGGGAGTGCGGCCGGCAGTACGACCCTGCGGACGGTCTGCCACTTTGTTGCGCCGGTGGCATACGAGCCCCGGCGGACGCCGTCGGGGACGGCCCGTATCGCCTCCTGACTGGAGACGATGATGATCGGCATCACCAACAGCGCGAGCGCGATGCCGCCGACGAGGACGACCGGACCGAGCCCGATTCCGTTCCGCAGCGCCGCGAGCGCAAGCAGCCCATAAACGATCGAGGGAACGCCGGCGAGGTTCGCCAAGTTCGCTTCGATGAGCCGCGTAATACGGTTGTCCGGGGCGTACTCCTCCAGGTAAATCGCCGACCCGACGCCGATGAAAAATGAGAGAAACGCCGTGAGGGCCATCAACATCACCGAGGCGACGATCGCTCCCCGGAACCCGGCCTGCTCGGCGCGCCGGGACCCGTCACGGGTGAGGAAATCGACGATGCCGATGTTGAACTCCGTCACCCCGACGTAGAAGTCGGTAACCACGTCGAATATCAGAAGTGCCAACGCGACGACGCCGAACATCGCAGCGCCGAAGATGAGGTACAAAAACAGACGGTTCTTGAGGTGCTCCCAGCCGAGGTCGATATCGTCGAACAGCCCCTCGCCGGAGTCGACAACCGTCGTGCCACCGTCGGTAGCCGGATCCGCCGATGGGGTGCCACCATCGGTCGCGACCGCGTTGCCGGTCGGCTCGTCGGTCATCGGTAATCCTCCTGGAAGCGACGCTTCAAGTAGTCGTTCAACAGGTTCATACTGAGCGTCATCACGAACAACAGCAGTCCGACGGCGAAGAGTGACTGATACTCGACGGTGCCGACGGCGCTCGTCCCGCGGGCCATCGAGACCATATACGCCGTCATGGTCATGATCTCGTCGAAGGGGTTGCCCGTGATGTTGGCGTTGAACCCCGCGGCGAGCGTCACCGCCATCGTCTCGCCGATCGCCCGCGAAACGGCCAGGATGTAGGAGGCGAAGATCCCCGAAACCGCCGCGGGGATGACGACGTTCAACGAGACGTCGTACTTCGTCGCCCCGAGGGCGTAGGCACCGTTCCGGAGGTCATCGGGGACGGCCTGCATCGCGTCCTCGCTTATCGAGGAGACCATCGGGATCGTCATGATGCCGACGACGAGCATCCCCGAGAGCATGCTGTAGCGGCCGATGTTGATATCGAAAAGCGCCTCGGCGATGGGGCCGAGAACGACCGGGTTAATAAAGGCGATGGCGAAGTAGCCGTACACGATCGTCGGGATACCGGCGAGCACTTCGAGCGTCGGTTTGAGCTTCGAGCGGACGTCCTTCGATGCGTACTCGGAGACGTACAGCGCTGTTGCGGTTCCGATGGGGACCGACACGAGCGCCGCGCCGATCGTGACCGACAGCGTCCCGAAGATGATCGGCAACGCGCCGTGTGCCGGCCGCGCGTGATCGGGCGCCCACCGCGTCCCGGTCAGAAACTCCGTGAACGTGACTTCGCGGTCGAACGGTGCCCCGGAGAGTACCACCTCACTGAACCGCGAGGTCCAGAAGTAGCTCGTCGCGTTGTCGAGCAACACAAAAAAGATCGCGAGCGTCGTGAGAACGGTGATAGTGGCACAGCCGAACAGTATCCGCCGGGCACGGCGGTTTTCGATCTGGTCGGCCTGGGTGCCGCTGCCTTCGGTTATCCCCGGTCCTGGATCCGTTTCGGTGCTCATTATCGACCGTTATGCACGTTGGACGGTGAGCTCGTCGGGGCTGGAGCCGACCTCGTCGAGCCAGCTGTCGATCTTGTCGTGGTTCTCCTCGGTGACCTCCGGCGGGGCGGCGAAAAAGCCCTCGTCGCGGGCATAATCCCGTGCGCCGTTGGTGTAAAACCGCGCGAAGGACCCGATGAGATCGGTCCGCTCCTCGAGCGAGGCGAGGTTGACATACGCGAACAGCGGGCGGGCCAGCGGCGAGTAGGAGCCGTCTTCGACGTTCTCCCGCTGCGGGAGAAAGAAGCCGTCCTCGTTGTCGGACTCGACGGGAACGGCCTCGATCGGCTGTTCGTCCTCGATGGCGCGGAGGTAGCCGACGCCGCCCCAGCCGAACCCGTCGACGTTGTTCGCGACGGCGCCCATGATCTCGTTGGTCTGGCTCGTCGCCGAGTAGTCGTCGCGGATCAGCCCGATCTCGCCGTTGATCGCGCGGGTGAAGTAATCGAACGTCCCCGAGGCGCTGTCACGGGCGTGCAGCGCGATCTCGCGGTCGGGCCACTCCGATCTGACATCGCTCCACAGCTCGACGTCGGACTGGAACGTCCAGATCTGTTCGAGCTCGCTGAGGGTGATGTTGTCCACCCAGTCGTTCTCGGAGTTCTTGACGACCGCCAGCCCGTCGAGGCCGACCTCGAGGAACTCGTAGTTGACGTTGTTCTCGTCACAGAGAGCGATTTCCTCGTCCGTAATAAGACGGCTCGCGGACTGAACGTCGGAGTTCGCCCGGCAGAACTCCTGGAAGCCGGCACCGGTTCCCTGCGGGTCGACATCGACGAGGACATCGGGATACTCGTTTTGGAAGTTCTCGCCGGCCCACGACGTGATCGGGGCGACGGTGTTCGACCCGGAGGCGTCGATCGTCCCGGAGAGGCCGCCGCTGCCGCCGCCATTACCACTGCTGCCGCCATTACCGCTACCGCCGTTGCCGCCGTTTCCGTTACCGCCGATACAGCCGGCGAACCCGAACGCCGCCGCCGCGCCGGTACCTGCGAGGACACTACGCCGCGATACGAGATCGGATGGGTCGTTTGCCATCACCGGATCATATCGGAAGAAGGTATAAATTCGATGCTATGAGTACCGTATACTAGACCATTTCTATATATTCACCTCCAGATAAATATACTGTTATATATAGACGTACGTTCGGGGACCGATAACATACGATAGCGCGGACGCCATCGTTTTTAAATATCGCAACGAGCAGCCGGTATGAAGGACGATTCCCCCGGCGGCCCCCTCCGTCTCAGGGGTGCCGGGATCGGAACTGTTGTCGGCGGGATAACGCTCGGATTGCTCTCGGTGATCTTCCCGTACGCGCCCGCGGCGGCGGGGACAGTTGTGGTGGGTCTTTTGCTGTTGCTTCTGGGCCGTCGCAGGAGGGTTCCTACTGGGCTCTGGGTCGGCTGTGTCGCCGTCGGCGGGATCGGACTGTTCGAGGCGCTCGGGCTCGGGCTCGGCTTGGGCCCGCTACTCTTGGCTGCGATCGCCGTCGGCGCCGGCGTCATCGACGTGGTCGTCGGCGGGGCACTCGAGCGATTCCGGTCTCGCTCGTGACTCCGTCGAACCGACCGCACACTCACCAAACGGCTCGGACGGTCGCCTCTCACGCACCGCACGTACCGATACATAGCTCTCCTGTGGGATACATCTCCCAATTACCATCGTTTATTATCCGTATCGACCCCCACAGCGTATGGAGACACGCCCCGATCGATCCCGGGCCGAACGCCGGTTCGACGAGGTACTCGAGGCGCTACGGCGCGAGCGCAGACGGACGGCGGACGAACTCGAGGCGCTGAAGACGTTCGAGGATCGGATCCGGTCGATCGATGTCGGACCGAAACCGGCCACCGGCAGGCGGATCCTCGGTGCCGCGGGAGCGACCGGGACGACCGGTCTCGACCGGGTCCGAGAGGCCTACGAGGCGACGCTCATGAGCGTTCCACACTACCGCGAGGAGTACGACGACACCTACGTCGAGAGCGTCGCCGAGGAGTTCTCCCCGGATATCGCCGCGGCGGTGACCGACGGAACGAGGTTCAACAGTCGCTGCAAGCGGGCGATCCTGTCCGCCGCCTCGAAGTCACAGACCGCCCGGGAGTCGCTGCTCGGCGTTATCGACCGCGAACACGAGTCCGTCGACGCGTCGAAAGACGACCTTCTGCCCCTGATCGAGGAGTGTGCGGACCTCGGCTCGATACCGTTCAAAACACTCGATTTCGGCGCGCTCGACGCCTACCGGACGCGTCTCGGGACGATCCGGGGCCACTGCCGGGACCTCTCCGATCGCCGGCAGAGCGCGATCTTCGACCAGCGGCGTCTCCAGCGAATCCCCGCCGACGTGCCCGACGTGACCGTCTACTTTTATCAGGACATCGACGCCGACTACCCGGTGATGTCGCTCGTCGCGGAGTTGCTCGATTCGATCGCGTCGATCGAACGGGCGGTCGAAGAAGCGATGACGCGGTGTCGCGCGTGAGAGTATAGTCCGCAGTACAACTATATATACATCTTAGCACAGTTTAAACGATCCCCCGGCCTCAAATACATCATATGACTCCCGAGTTTCACCCCAAGGTAGCCGCCCACCACCGTCGCCTCGACCTCTCGGCGTGGGAGGACGTCTACGTCGTCGGCGACGTCCACGGCTGTGCCGACGCGCTGGATCGACTGCTCGCGGTCCTCGACGTGACCGACGACGACCTCGTGGTCTTCGTCGGCGATCTGATCAGGAAGGGACCCGACAGCGAACGCGTCGTCGACCGGGTCCGGGACGCGGACAACATGTTCAGCGTCCGCGGGAACAACGAGCAGAAGGTGCTTCGCGGCGAGAAGACCGTTCCGCCGCTCGACGAAGACGACATCGCGTGGCTCCGCTCGCTCCCCGTCGCGATCAGTTGGGACGGTGGCCTCGTCGTCCACGGCGGCGTCGATCCACGCCGACCGCTCGCGGAGCAGTCCGTCGACGAACTCCAGAACACGCGATCGCTCGTCGCCGGCGGCGGCTACGACGGCCCCTTCTGGTACGAGCACTACGAGGGGTCGCCGCGCGTCTTCTTCGGCCACACCGTCCTCGAGGAGCCGATCGATTCGGAGTGGGCAGTCGGGCTGGACACCGGGTGTGTCTACGGCGGCTCGCTCACCGCCTACGACCTCCGCCGCGGTCGGCTCAAAAGCGTGCCGGCGCTCCGTTCCGGACAGTCACGCAGCGACTCGAAAATCGCCCCATCGACGACCGCCGAGTGAAATGGGTGAGCGAACTGACGCGGACGGTGACGGCGAAGCGAATAAAAGGGCCGACGACGGCTCGGACGCGAACGCCGACCCCGACGACACGGCGGTGACTCCCTCGGAAAACGACGGCGCTCCGGATCGTCCTCCGGTCACGATCGGACCCGCGGCGTTCGGGTCGGACGCGCCCGCCCGAACGCCGGCGATCGACGACACCGTGCCGGATGCCGACACGCCGCTGGACGACCCGGCGTGGTATCTGAACCGGGAGCTTTCGGAACTGAGCTTCCAGTGGCGCGTGCTGTACGAGGCCCTCGACGACCGAAACCCACCGCTAGAACGACTCCGGTTTCTCGCCATTCTGACACGCAACATGGACGAGTTCTTCATGAAACGGATCGGCGGGCTCAAACAGCAGTTGGCTGCCGACGTGACCGAGCCAACGGTCGACGGTCGGACGCCACGCAACCAGTGGATGGCGGCGCTCGGGACGGCCGGGGATCTCTTCGAGACCCAATCGCGGTGTTACACCGAAGCGGTTCGACCGCTGTTGTCGGCAGCCGGAATCGAGGTCCTCGATTACGGGACCCTCTCCGAGGCGGAGACGAAGCAACTCCGCTCGTACTTCGAGTCGTCGGTCCTGCCGACGTTGACCCCGTTGACGTTCGATCCCGCCCACCCGTTCCCGTTCATTTCGAACCTCTCGCTGTCGCTTGCGGTGTTGTCGCGGGACGAGGAGGGTGAGGAGCGGTTCTCGCGAATCAAGGTTCCGGCGAATCGCCCGCGGCTCGTCTCCGTGTCCGACCCCGGCACGCCGATCGAGGAACTCGAGGCCGACCATCGAGTCGTCCCGATCGAAGCGGTGATCGAGGCGAACCTCGACCTCCTGTTTCCGAACGTCGAGGTCGTCCACTCCTCGGCGTTTCGGGTCACACGAAACGCGGAAGTCAGGCGGAACGAGGACGTCGCGGAGGGGCTCATCGAGCGAATCGAGGACGTGCTCAGGCAGCGGCGGTTCGCGACCGTCGTCCGCCTCGAGGTCACAGACGACGTTCCCGACCCGGTCCTCGAACTGCTCGTCACCCATCTCGACGTCGAACAACCGGAGGTGTTCCGGCGGTCCGGCCCGCTCGCGTTGGGGGATTTCGGGGTGCTGTGTGAGTTGCCGTACCCGGAGCACAAACTCGAGGGGTGGACGCCAAAACAACATCCGCAGTTTGCGGAACTGTCCCCGGACGCGCCCGCGGAGGTGTTCGAAACGCTTCGCGACCGGGACGCTTTGGTCCATCACCCGTATCACTCCTTCGGCGAGACGGTCCAGACGTTTCTCGACGCTGCCGCCCACGATCCCGACACGCTCGCGCTCAAGGTCGCGATCTACCGGACGGCCCCCGACTCGAAGGTCATTCGGAGCCTCATCGACGCCGCGAAAAACGGCAAGCAGGTCGCCGTCATGGTCGAACTGAAGGCGCGCTTCGACGAGGAGAACAACCTCCGGTGGGTCAAGCGACTGGAGGAGGAGGGGATCCACGTCGCCTACGGCTCCATCGAACTCAAGACACACAGCAAGGTGGCTCTCGCCGTGCGCCAGGAGGGCGACGACGTTCGCATCTACTCCCACGTCGCGACCGGCAACTACCATTCCGGAACCGCGACGGGGTACGCGGACCTCGGACTGTTCACCGCGGATCCGGACATCGGTCAGGACCTCGTCCGACTGTTCAACTCCTTTACCGGGCACGCTCGCCAGGAACGGTATCGAAAGCTGCTCGTCGCCCCGGAGACGCTCAGACCCCGGCTATGCGAACTGATCGATCAGGAGATCGACCGGGAGACGGAGGGCGACGGCGGGCGGATCGTCGCGAAAATGAACTCCCTGGAGGATCCCGGGATGGTGAGGAAGCTCTACGAGGCGGGGCAGGCCGGCGTCGAGATCGATCTCATCGTCCGCGGGATCTGCCGACTCCGGCCCGGCGTCGAGGGCGTCAGCGAGACGATACGGGTTCACAGCGTCGTCGGACGGTTCCTCGAACACTCCCGGATATTCAGGTTCGGCGGGGAGGATCCGAAGCATTTCATCGGCTCGGCGGACTGGATGACGCGGAACCTCGATCGCCGCGTCGAGGCCGTCGCCCCGGTCGAGGATCCGGAACTCGCCTCGGAACTCGACGCGATCCTCTCGGTCATGCTCGCCGACAACCGCAAGCGGTGGACGATGCGCTCCGACGGGAGCTACGTTCAGAAACGCCCCGATCCGGGTGAACCCTCCCGGAGCACACACGAGGTGTTGATGCGGCGGGCGTCGGCAGCGGCACCCGACGAACCGGTAACGTCCGCAACCGACCCGGGGCGGGAGCCGAACATCGATCTCGACGAAGTGTACACGACGGATCCCTTCGAAGGGTGAGGCGTATATACCGGCACGTTCGGCTCATAGCAGCCCTCATACCGCCGCCGGGACAGTGCTTCGCTGAGGCCGGAGTCATGATCGGACACCACCCACCGACTGCGACCGGCGGACGTACCGCTCCCGTACAGTTTCAAGCGTCGCCGAGGTGTTCCCGGTGACCGCCCACGTCGATCCGAATCTGATGGTGTTGCTGTTTCTGTTCGGGTTCTCGCTGTTGTACGCGTTCGTGTTGGTTGTCGATGCCATCTCCGAGCGCGACCCCGCGGATCGCCGCCCCGAACGATCCCCGAGACAGCCCTGAAACGGACCGGTCGACGAACGGGGTCAACGTACTCGCCGTTTCGATATACGTACCTCGATATAGCTCTCTGGCCGGTTCCGTTCGTGACACGTTTCCGTCCTCGACGGACGTATAAGAAATATAATAATTTCAGTAGGTCGGAAGCGATCCTTCGTTCGATGCCGCCAACGGGAAACCCGAACGTCCGACGGCGAACGCTGGTTTATAAAGCCCTCAAAACCGTGACCGCGGTCGGCTCGATCGCGACCCTGATCAATCCCTTCGAACCGGCCGCGGCCGTCCGTTCGTTTTATGCGGGTCACGGTCAGCCGGGGGCTCCGGGCGACGAGGATCTCGAAAACGGTCATCGATCGCTTTCGAGCGGCGTCTACCGGCTTCGCTACGAGTGGTACGACGACCGCTATCGGACCCTCGATGTCCGAATCGATCGCTCGACGTACGCGTCCGCGGCCCGCAAGTCGCGCGGCTACGTGAGCGCCTTCGACGCCGCCCGCTCGAACCCGACCGCGGGCCGGATCGCGTCGGCGCTTTCGGGGTTCGTCCGGCCGGATCCCGGTGGTTCCCACTCGGCCGAACAGCGACGGCTGGCGACCGCCGTCGCGTTCGTGCGGAGCTTCGAATACGCGGTCGATCCCGACACGAAAGGCTCCGTCGAATACCACCGCGATCCCGTCGAAACGCTCGTCGACGGCCGTGGCGACTGCAAGGACCTGACGTATCTCCTCGCGGCGATCCTCTCGCAACCGCCGTTCGAGTACCGAACCGCGATGGTGTTCATCCCCGAACACATGCTTTTGGGCGTCCACCGTGCGGATCTGCCGCCGTCCGTGGCCGATGACACTCTCGCCGATACCGATTACGTCCCGATCGAGTCGACGGTCGACGATCCGATCGGCACGCTTACTGGGGAGCCGCTGCTCGGAATATATAATAGTGGTTTTGAGTACATAGACGGACGGGCCGCCCTTGAAACGGGCTGGAGATTCCTCCGAGACCCTTCTGAAAGCGAGGCGCTAACGAACAGTCTTTGATCTCTGTCGCCCGAGGATACGGACTCTCCGGTTATCCGACGGTGCAGAGGAGGGTTTCACTCCTCACCTCGGTTTTTCATGGCTTTCTCCGTTCGCCACAGCGTTCCGCTCATACACGTTCCCGGAGCCGTCGCAAAAGCGGGCCGAGGGGGATTTGAACCGAAGGCAGACGGTCGCTCACTCCGTTCGCGCTGCGTCTCCCAGGGTTCAAATCCCGAGTCGCTTTGCTCCTCACGTGCGTTCCTCACAAAAGCGGGCCGAGGGGGATTTGAACCGAAATCAGACATTCCGGGATGCTCGCTTCGCTGCGCTTCCGGGCTGTGACTGATAGGATTCAAATCCCGAGCCGCGTTGTTCGTCACGGGAGAGCCGAGCACACGAGGTGCTCGGCGAGTCGTTCCTCACAAAAGCGGGCCGAGGGGGATTTGAACCCCCGACCGTCTGGTTAAGAGCCAG
>CAZOFL010000004.1:0-44367 GCA_964579035.1 uncultured Natronomonas sp.
CGCGGACGTTTTTGATCCAGCCGGAGGCGACCTCGCTGACGTGGACCAGCCCGCGCTTGTTCTCGTACTCCTCCAGATCGATAAAGACGCCGAAGTCCTCGATCTCGTCGACGCGTCCGACGACGAGTTCACCGGGATTGGGCCAGCCGCTGTATTTCATACCTGACAGTAGCCGTCTGGCGAGAATAAAAGCACCGTTGTCGCCCGCCGGTCCGGGAGCCTCGGCGTTCGGCCGGGGTTATCGTGCCTCGACCGTCTCGACGACGTCGCCGTGGAGGTCGGCCTCGCCGCCGGTCGGCGTCGCAAGCGTCGAACCGCAGACCGCACAGCTGACCGTGTTCGCAGCCTTTCCGAACAGCACCTGTTCGTTCTCGCAGTCGTCGCACCGAACGCGAATGAAGTTTCCTGCCATACTTACTCCTGGAAGGTGAGCCGCCCGGCGCGCCATCCCTCTCGGAGGTGGGCCTTGCCGCACTCGTTGCAGCGATACTTCAGGTCGGTCTTCTTCGTCGGCTTGTCGCCGCCGGGCACCTTCGAGAACCGGCCGGCGTTCCCGATAACCGCCTTTCCGCGGCGGGTTCGGCGGGCGTCCCATTTCGTTCCGGAGGAGCGTCCCGTTCGGACTTTCTCCACCTCGTGTTCGTGATGGGTGTTACAGTGCGGGCAGTACGTGTTGAACCGGCGTGGCATTTCCATAGATATCGGATGGTAATGCGCGGTGGGTTAAAACGGGTTTGGTTCGCTCCGCGTCGGGGGTGCGAAGCGCTTAACTCGGGTTCGGTCGAACGCGGTGTATGAAACAGCTCATCATCCGCGGGGACCCGGGGATCCGGAAGGGTGCCATCATCGAGGTCGACGGCGAGGAGTACGTCTGTTTCAGTATTTCGAGGCAGGGCGAGTGGCACGGCCCCGAGGAAGTCCAACTGTGGTGTACGATCGGGACGGCCGAGGAGCGCGAGGCGTTCGAGCGACGGGATTTCGTCCCGATGCGCCTCGATACCGAGGCCGTAGACGCCGAGTCGGTTACCGTTATCAAAGCGAAGGGCGATCCGGCGATCGTTTAGAAAACGTTACATCGTGTGGCCGTCCTCGGTGTCGGTCTCGATCGGGGTTTCTTCACCGGTATCCCCTTCGGTAGCCTCGGGGGCCTTCGGGATCAACACCTCGAGCGTGCCGCTTCGGGTTAGCGTCGCCTCCGCACGGTCCGGATCGACTCGGGCATCCTCCGGAAGCGTCACGTCACCCCCCAACCCGAGCCCGCGCCCGGGGAACACCATCTCGTATCCGTCGTGAAACTCCCGGAACCGGTCGACACTGACCGAGAGCGTGTTCCCCTCGAACCGGACCGAAACGTCGGCGGCGGTCGCTCCGGGTCCGTCGAAGACGGCGAAATAGGCGTCGTCGCTTTCGAGGAGATCCGCCGGGAGCGATTTGCGCTCCTGGAGTCTGCTGGTCGCGCGTCCGATCCCATCGAGGACGACGCGCCCGAGAGACGACCCCACCTCGCGGATCATGCGTCGACGGCCTCCAGCCCGTCGCTCGTCTGGCAGTACGGACAGCTGAACGCCTCGACCCCCGTTCCGTCGGGCATCGAGTACTTGTAGTGCAGCTCCAACATGTCGAGATCGCAGTCGTCGCGCGTGCAGACGACCTCGAGGGTTTTCGGCATACTCACCCCTACGGGCGAGACGCTAATCAATTCCCCGGCGGTTTTGCCCGGCGGGACCGTACCGGACGTATGGAAATTCGCGGGATCGATTTCAGCGGTGGGCAACGGCCGGGCGACGATATCTGGATCGCGGAGGGTCACTTCGAGGGGGAGACGCTCCGGATCGATCGCTGTCAGTCGGCAGCACAACGGTTCGACGGGACGGGGCGTGAGCGGATCCTCCAGGAACTACGGGAGACACTCGGTCGGGCGGACGGAACCACCGGGCTCGATTTCTCCTTCGGCCTTCCCGCTGCCCTGTTGCCGGATGGCGTCGGAACGTGGACTGACGCCACCCGGTGGTTCGCGGAGACGTTCGCCGGGGTGGACGCGACGGAGATGCGTGATCGACTCAAATCGGAAGCGAGATCCCTGCCGGGCGACGGGGTCGAGCTGAAGCGACGAACCGACCGAACTGTCGGTGCGAGTTCCCCGTACAGTTTCATCACGTACTATCAGACGCTGTACGGGATCCGGGACGTGCTCGCGCCGCTCGTCGAGTCTGAATCGGTCGCGATCCCGCCGGTCGGTCCCGGCGGTCGCCGGAACCTGATCGAAATCTACCCCGCCGGGACGCTGCGCCGTCTCGGGACCACCGACACGAAATACAAGGACGGAGCCGACGGGGCCGAACGTCGCCGGGAGCGAATCGTCGATCGGTTGACGGCACCGGACGCCGGTATCACCGTCGAGCTCCCCGCCACGGTGCGGGAGACGACACTTGGGGAACCGGGCGGGGACGCGCTCGATAGCGTCGTCGCGGCCGTCGCGACGGCCCGGGCCGTCGATTCGGCGTTCGAAGCTGACCGGCCCTTCGACGCCCGTGAGGGGCACATTTATATATAACCCCGGCGCGCAAGGTCCCGGATCGCGTCCACGAAGACGAAATCTATATTAAATGACCACCGGAACTTCGTGACATGGTCGACACACTAGAAGTCGCGTGGGCACTCGGATTTGGACTGTTTATCGGTGCGTTCTTCGGGTTCGTGCTCTCGTGGGGAGACGTGCTGTTCGCCGGCGTCGGAGCCGTCGTCTTCGGCGTTGCCGCGCTCATTTACGCGTTCACGCTCGGACAGACCGGCGGGCTCGACTCCGTCGGACCGAACTCCCATTAACGACGGTAGTCCGCATTGATCACGGAACTTCACGTCAACTCCCGGGGGTCGTCGCTCCGGACGCTTCCGCATCCGTTTTATTTGTCGGCACCCTCATCGGACACATGAAGGACCCGGCGGATCTCGACGTGACGATAGTCGACGGCTACGTCGACGAGCCCGCCCACTTCGGCGTGCCGCCTTACATTTCGACGTACCCGCGGTTCGCTGCCGGCGCGGCCGTCGACGCCGGCGTCCCCGCCGAGGCGATCACGTATCACACCATCGACGGGCTTCGGGACGACCGATCGAAGTGGCGCGACGTCGTCGACGCGGATCTATTTATATACGTGGGGGGCATGACCGTCCCGGGGAAATACGTCGGCGGCACGCCCGCGGAGCCGGAGGAAGTAAGGGAACTCGCCTGGACCGCGGAGGGGACGAGCGTGATGGGCGGCCCGGTCCGCTTCGGCGTCGGCGAGGCGAACGAGGGAGCCAGCGAGACCACGCGACGGAACCTGGATTACGACTTCCTCGCGATGGCCGACATCGAAGCGGCCGTTTACGACCTCGTCCACGGCGGTCTGGAGGGGTTCGAGGACCGATATCGCGACAACGCGGAGCTGGATCGGTGGGCCTCGAAAGGCGCGTTCATCATCGAACAGCACCCGGACCACCCCGACTACCTCATCTGTGAGATGGAAACGTCACGGGGGTGTCCGTACCGCTGTTCGTTCTGTACGGAGCCGATGTACGGCGACCCGAGTTTCCGGACGCCGGAGTCGGTCGTCGCGGAGGTCGACCGGCTCTCGGAGCACGGTGCGCGACATTTCCGGTTGGGCCGACAGGCCGACATCCTCGCCTACGGTGGGGACGGCGAGGCACCGAACCCGGAAGCGCTCGAAACGCTCTACGGCGGGATCCGGGAGGCCGTGCCGGACCTCGGAACGCTCCACCTCGACAACATGAACCCCGTGACGATCACGGAGTACCCGGAACTGTCCCGCGAGGGGATCCGGATCATCGCCGAGCACAACACGCCGGGCGACACTGCCGCCTTCGGGCTCGAATCGGCCGATCCGGTCGTTCAAGAGGAGAACAACCTCCTCGTGACGGCCGATGAGTGTCTCGAAGCAGTCCGGATCGTCAACGAGGAGGGCGGCTGGCGACCGGGCGAGGCGGCCGACGGCGAACGGGCGTACGGCCCCTCACTCGATCCGAGCGCCGACCGGCTCCCGAAGCTCCTCCCGGGAATCAATCTCGTCCACGGACTCGCGGGCGAGCGATCGGAGACGTTCGAACACAACAAACAGTTCCTCCGTGACGTCTACGACTCGGGGCTCATGCTCAGACGGATCAACATCCGGCAGGTGATGGCTTTCGAGGGAACCGAGATGGCCGAGACCGGTGCCGACATCGCCAACGACCACAAACAACTGTTCAAAAAATACAAGCGCGAAGTGCGTGAGGGGATCGACAACCCGATGCTCGAGCGGGTCGCCCCGCCGGGGACCGTCCTCCCGAACGTCTATCTCGAATACCACAACGAGGGGACGACCTTCGGCCGTCAACTCGGCACGTATGCGCTGCTCGTCGGCATCCCCGGGGAACTCGAACTCGGTCGAACGACAGACGTCGTGGTCACGGATCACGGCTTCCGCTCGGTGTCCGGGGTCCCCCATCCGCTGGATCTCAACTCCGCCTCGATGGACGAACTCCGTGCGCTCCCCGGTGTCGGGAAACAGCGGGCCGGGAACATCGTCGTCGACCGCCCGTACGGCCACCCGAGCGAGGCCGCAGAGGATCTCGATCTATCGCGGTTCTGTATCGCGACCCCGCCGGAACACGCTGACTGAGAACCGGCTGCGACAATCCGGTCAGGCGTCGGCCACGCCGTCGGTGCCGGACGCGTCGTCGAGCTTTCGGGGATCGATCCAGAGGACGAACTCCGATTCGCGTTTGATCAGTCCGCGGATGTGGTCGCCGTCGACCGGGGAGTCGTCGACCGACTCGTCGTCGATGTCCGAGACTTCCTCGACGCTATCGACTGCCCATCCGACCGATCGCTCGTCCTCGAAGAGCCCGGAATCGAAAATGATGATCCGATCGCCCAACGCCCCGTCAAGACCGAGGCCCACTTTCGGGTCGACGATCGACGTCGTGTTTCCGCGGAGATCGATAACCCCCTCGACGTGCGGCGGGGAGTTCGGGATCGGCGTCAACTCACCCATGTCGACGATCTCGGTCACGTAATCGATGCTGACGCAGTAAGTCTCCTCGCCGAGGCGGAACTCAAGCACCTGTTCGCTGCCGCCGGCCTGTAGTTGATCCGTGGACATGATTCCGTTATCCGCGCTTCGAGAAGAGGGCTACTTAATATTCCCAGCGTTTCACCGCTGGATACGCCGGTCGGTAAACGTGTGTGGTCACTCCTCGATATCCGCCCGCTCTCTCGTCCGAACCGGGGACGTAGCCGTCCGTATCGACGGGCCCGGAGCGGAAACGCTTTCATTGCGGCTCCCCCAGAAGGCGGTATGGACTGGCCCCACGACCCCGACGGCGAAGACGGCTCCGAGGGGAAACGCAAGTACGGGCAGGCGGTGCTCGCGAAGAAACTCGACGAGGAGAACGACTTCCCGGTGTCGGCCTCGGAGTTCGTCGACGCCCACGGTGACGAACCCGTTCGGCTGAACCACACTCGCGTCGTCAGCGTGGCCGACATCTTCGAACACGTCGAGGAAGACGAGTTCGAGGACTTCGTCGCCTTCCACCGGGCAGTCGGCCGGGCGATGCGCGAAAACGACATGTGGGAAGTCGACGTCGACGCCCACGCCTGAGACGGATGAATGCGTCCGATCGGGACGTCTCGCCCGTCCTGCCGGCGAGTCGGACGGGAAAGCGGGATCGGTTGATCGCTCACGTCGGAGGCGAAACGCGGGCGAGCGCCTCCGGAACGTCCCTGTGGGTGCGATGAGGCCGACGCCTCGGACAGTGGTTTTTCAACACCGGCGGTATCGTCGCCGATGACAAAGCAAATATCGGATGCAGCCGAGTTATCCAGTGTGACAAACGCGCAGGTTACGCTCATCCAGATAGACAACTACGGGCCGTGGACGGTAACGCCCGAACCACGCCGGGAAGTCGATCTGCAGACGCTTCAGTCGCGATTGTACGCAGACCTCTCACAGCTCATCGGTAACCGGGAGGGGTACGTCTTCTTCACCCGGTTCGACAACATGGTCGCCGTGACGAACGGCCTCGGAACCGACGACCACGCCCTGATACAGGAGTCCGTCGCGAACCGGTATCCGGTGACGGTGAGTCTCAGTATTGCGGCCGACGCCTCCCCGGCGGCGGCGCTCGGGGTTGCGACGGATCAGCTACAGAGAGCCGGCAGTGCACAGGACGGTGGACGGACCGAGATCCTCCGTGGCGATCCGGTCGCCGAGGAAGCCCGGACGGACGACGACGTCCAGATCGCCCACTTCGACGTCAACGACGCGACGGGCAAATACACGGACCGACTGAACGAGTTCGACTCGTTTATCAACATCGAACAGGGGTACGCGGAACTGATGCGATACATGCGGAGATCCCACGAATCGCTCTCGTTTTTCGTCGGCGGCGACAACATCATCGCTGTCTGTGACTCCGTCGACGAGGAGGGGTACCTCGACGCCATCGAACACGTCCGCGAGGCGGTCGGTGTCGACCTGAAAGTCGGTGTGGGGACCGATCGAACCGCTCAAGCGGCGGGGATGGCCGCCAAACACGCACTCGAAACCTGTCGCGAGGAGTACACCGACGTCGAGTTCGCCTGAGCCGGCCATCGTGGCCCGACGCTGTAGGTCTCGGGACGGCTTCGGCTTATCGATTTTCCGCACGAGGGCGACAGCCCATCGCACGATCGCTGGTAGGTCGATCGCAACTGGTGGAAAACCGTATAAACAACCACTTATTACCGGAGATACCTTCACGAAGGTGGACACATTTATATTTACAGGTATGCTACCGTTCGATAGTATGACTCGTAGAATACACCGTCGTGACGTATTGAAGGGCGCAAGCGCAGCCGGTATCGCGGCGCTCGCTGGCTGTGCCGGCGACGGCGTCGACGACGATGCGGCCGCCCAGATCAGATACGGGGTACTGATGCCCGAAACGGGCGACCTCGGAGACCTCGGCGTGACGATCCGCGATGGTGCTCGCCTGGTCGACCGACAGCTGGCCGGCGAAATCGACTACGAGTTCGATGTCGCCACACGGGATACACAGACCGACCCACAGGTCGGGATCAGCGAGGCCGACGACCTCGTCGACGAGGGGTATCCGGCCGTCATCGGACCGGCAGCCTCGAACGTCAACCTGCAGGTCGTCGAATCGTCGTTCATCCCGAACGAAGTCGTCGGGATGTCGCCGTCCTCGACGGCGCCCGCGGTCACGGACCTGGACGACAACGGGTTTATCTTCAGAACCTGTCCGAGCGACGCCCTCCAGGGACAGGTGATGGCCGACGTTGCGCTCGATAACCGCGGTGCGGCCACGACGAGCACGCTGTTTCTCAACGACGATTACGGACAGGCACTCGAAAGCGAGTACGTCACCGCGTTCGAGGAGGGCGGCGGTGAAGTCCTCGATCAGGTCTCGTTCGAACCCGAACAGCCGTCGTACTCCTCCGAACTCGGTGAGGCGCTCAGCGGCGAACCCGATGTGCTGATGGTCGTTGGGTTCCCCGAAAGCGGGATTCAGCTGTTCCGTGATTACTACGCCGAGTACGACACGGGCGAGGATATCCTCGTCCCCGACGGGCTCCGGGCATCGAACCTGCCCGACGAAGTCGACAATCCGATGAACAACGTCTTCGGGACGGCGCCACTGGCGGACGGCCCCGGCTCGGCGTTCTTCGAGGAGTCCTACGAGGACGCGTACGGGACCGGACCCGAAGTGTTCAACGGACAGGCGTACGACGCCGCGGCGGTGTTCACCCTCGCGCGCGTCCACGCCGGCGAAAACAACGGCGCAGCGATCCGGGACAGTATCCGTGAGGTCGCAAACCCCAACGGCGAGACGGTCAACCCGACGAACCTCGCTGAAGCCGTCGAGATGGTCGATGACGGACAAGACGTGAACTACGAAGGCGTCTCTTCGGCCGTGGACTTCGACGAAAACGGAGACATGCGGGCGGTCTTCTACGAGATATTCCGCTATCAGGACGGCGGGATCGAGGAGATCGATCGAATCGAGTTCGTCGCCTGATCGGGCGCGTTCAGCCGCCGAGGAAGTCCTGCCGGACGTCCTCGTCGGCAAGCAGAGCATCGCCGGCGTCCATGTATCTGTTCTCTCCGTCGACCAACACGTAACCACGATCGCAGCGTCGAAGCGCTTCCTTGGCGTTCTGTTCGACCATCAGGACGGCCGTTCCGGCGTCGTTGATACGGTCGATGCGGTCGAACATGTCATCGACGAGGTCCGGAGCCAGCCCCGCCGAGGGTTCATCGAGGAGCAACAGACCGGGGTCCAACATGAGGGCCCGCCCCATCGCGACCATCTGCCGTTGGCCGCCGGACAGCGTTCCCGCTTTCTGTTTTTTTCGCTCTTCGAGTATCGGGAACCGATCGTAGACCTCCCGGATCCGGTCTTCCGGTACCGAATCGAGAATGTATGCACCCATCTCGAGGTTTTCGCGGACGCTCAGCGACGCGAAGACGTTGTCGTTTTGTGGAACGTATCCGATCCCGGTCCGGATGATTCGCTCCGGCGACAACCCGTGAATACCCTGGCCTTGAAATTCGATCGTGCCCCCCATATGCGTTGTCAGACCGAAGACGGATTTCATCACGGTCGACTTCCCCGCTCCGTTCGGACCGACGATGGTCACGTACTCGCCGTCCTCGACGTCGAGGTCGACGCCGGTGAGTATCTGCAGGTCGCCGTATCCGGCGTCGAGAGAACGGACCTGTAACATCCCGTCGAGTTCCGCTGGGGCCGTCTCGGTCGCGGCGGTGTCGCTCATATGTCTTCCCCCAGATACGCCTCGATAACGCGGTCGTTGTTCCGGATATCGGCCGCCTGTCCCTGTGCCAGCACTTTCCCTTGATGCATGACGATGATCGGATCGCAGTTCTCCATGATCACGTCCATATCGTGTTCGACGAGCAAGAACGTATATCCCTCTTCGCGTAGGTCGTGGACCCGGTCCAGGATCTTCTTTTCGAGCGAGGGGTTCACACCGGCCAGCGGTTCATCGAGCAGCACGACCTCCGGATCCGTCATGAGCGCTCTGGCCATCTCGAGGAGCTTCCGTTGGCCGCCGGAGAGTTCACCGGCGTACTGGTGTGCGACGTGGTCGAGTTCGAAGAACTCGAGCATCTCCCAGGCGCGTTCTCTGATCTCCGTCTCCTCCCCGATAACCGCGGTTCGGGTGACGGGAGCGACGGACCGCCAGAGCGATTCGCCGATCTGGTTTTTCGGTGCGAGCATCAGATTCTCGAGTACGGTCATCTCCTCGAGTTCGCGAGCGATCTGGAACGTCCGGACCAACCCGCGCTGGGCGATCTCGAACGGTTGGAGGCCGGTGATGTCGTCGCTCTTGAAGTAGATGTGACCCTCGGTCGGCGTGTGGACGCCCGTAATGCAGTTGAACGTCGTCGACTTTCCGGCCCCGTTGGGACCAATGAGCCCGGTGAGGGATCCTTCCTCGACGGAGAAACTGGCCCCATCAACCGCTGTGATGCCGCCGAAGCGCTTCACGAGCCCGTCGATCCGGAGCGGAAGCCCGGGCGGCGTCTCTTGGGCCTGTGTTTCCACGGCCGAATCCTCCGTCTCGGGTAGCTCGTCGGGGGATTTCGCGGCAGGTGTCTCGCTCATTTCGACTCGCCCTCCGGGCTCCGTTCACCGAGATTGACGGCCGCAGCCGGCTCGCTTCGGTGGCCGAGAACGCCGTCCGGGCGGCGCTGAATAATGAGTATTAACACGACGCCGAGTAGAATAAACTGCACCGCACCGACGTTTCCGGTAAGGTACGCGAGGAACTCGAGCGGCCCGGTGAAAGCCTCCGCAAACGTGTTTGGCGTGTCGGCGACCGGGATCGCGTCACGGAGTCGGCCGCCGACGCGGCGCGGGGCTTCGAATAGCAGGCTCGCAAAGAGGAACCCGCCGATGACGCTTCCGGTGTTCGATCCGGCGCCCCCGATGATCAACGCGACGAAAACGTAGAAGGTGACGATCGGCATGAACGACGTCGGTGAGACGAAGTCCTGGCTCCCCTGCCAGAGAATCCCCGCAAGCCCCATCAGCGCACAGCCGAGCATGAACACCTTGATTTTGAACAGATCCGTGTTCTTCCCGAGCGATTTCGCGACAAGTTCGTCCTCCCGTATCGCCTTCAACACACGGCCGAACGGGGAGTTTCCGACGCGGTATAGGAGGAGATAGACCAATCCAAGCATCAGCGTCAACAGGAACAGATAGGCGATATCGGCGATGAGCGTCGTTCGTACGCCCAGTTGCCTCCCGAGTTCGAAGACGACCTGCCCGAACGCGTTCTCGCTCTGTGAGGGATCTCCCCCCACGTAGAAGAGCCGATCGAGGACATCCTCCGGCCCCGTCGTTATCGAGAGCCCGCTTCCGCCGTTCGTGCCGAGGCCGACCTCGCCGTCCCCGCCGAACCGTTCGACGACGCCGGCGGTGGACTCCTGCATCCAACTGTCGACGGCGCTGGAAAGCAGCGTGTATCGGATGATTTCGGACAGCCCGAGCGTGACGATCGCGAGGTAATCGGCTCGCAGCCGAAGCGCGGGAAGCGCGGCGAGGAGCCCGACGACCGCGGCCATCGCCATCCCGGCGATGATACCGGCCCATATCGGAAGTCCCAGACCCGCGGGGTTGGCGTCCGGCGCGCGCGTCAGTATCGTCATCGTGTAGACACCGACAGCCATGAACCCGGCGACGCCGATGTTGAAAAGCCCCGCATACCCCCAATGGAGGTTGAGCGCGAGCGCCGTGATCGCGTACACGAGCATGAAGAAGGTCACACCTTCAAGCGCACCGAGTGCGCTTCCGATCGTTCGCCCGAACAGCACCACGCTGAAAAGGAGATAAATAACAAGGACGGTCGCGAGCACCATGTACAGATCGCGTTCCTGGAGCTTCCCGAGGAGCGCGTCGACCCTTCCCCCTGAACTGGTGTCGCTCATGCGGTCGACACCCCCTTGAAGATGCCCTCCGGACGGAACACCAACACGAGTATCATGATCGCGAACGCGGCCGCCGCGTTGAGGTCGCTCGGGATCCACACGAGAGACACCTCACGGACGATGCCGATCACCAATCCGCCGGCGATTGCGCCGTAGATCGATCCGATTCCGCCGAGGATCACCGCCGCGAAAATGAAGAGCAAAAGCAGCCAGCCGAAGTCGAACCCGATGTTCCCCCGAAAGAGGATCGTGAGATAGCCCGCAGCACCGGTCAGTCCGGCCCCGATCAACCACGTCGCAAGCACGACCCGTTCGGTCGGAATGCCGGTGACGAGCGCGAGATCCTTGTTGTCGGCCATCGCCCGCATCGCTTTCCCCAGCTTCGTGCGCTGTAACAGCAGGTGGAGGCCTATCATGAGAGCGATCGAAACGACGACGATCGTTATCGCGTGTGGACTGATCGAAACCGTTCCGGCACCGAGGTTCGTCGAGTAGCTGTCGACGCTTGCGGTTACCCCTCGACGGCGGGAACCGTAGACGAACTGGATGATATACCGAAGGGCCAGCGCCACACCGATCGACGCGATCAGAAGCGAAATGCCGCTTCTGTCCCGCATCGGTTTATAAACGAGCCGGTCGATGACGACCGCGACCGCCATCGTCGCCAGGACGGCCGCGACAAGCCCGAGGACGATCGCAAACGGCGTGTTGATGATGTTCGCTCCGATCGCGCCCGTCGAGATGTCGCTGAGGGGGCGGACGAAAAACAGTGTGCCGAACCCGGCTGTTCCCCACCCGGCGATGAGGTAGGCGACGCCCCATCCGGTGAAACCCCCGACGGTGATCAGATCACCGTGCGAAAAGTTCGCGAAGTTGAGGATGCTGTACGTCATCGAGAGCCCGATACCCGCAAGACCGAACAGCAGCCCGACGATCACGCCGGTTCTGAGGAGAGAAACGAACCGTGCGATACTGTACTCCCCGCCGATCGAGACGGGGCCGATCGAAACAGTCACCATCATCAGCTTTGCAGCGAGATCGAAGAGCAAGACGACAGTCACGACAACGACGACGGCGAGAAACGGACCGTCTGACAGCCGTTTTCGCCCCGCTGCGATTGTTTCAGCGATACTCATGCTCGACTCATTGATCGGGTAGGCGGGCTGAGACATAAATAAACCTTTGTTACGATCGGCGAAACGGCCCCTCCCGAACGGAAAAGTCTTTCATCGGGCCGTCGGGAGATGGGGGCATGATACGGATGCTCGACGACCTCGACGCCGAGGGGGCAGCGCTCGGGGTTCGCGTTGACATCAACAGCCCGATCGGGAGCAACGGGCTGGCCGACGACGCACGGCTGCGCGCACACGTCGAGACGATCTCCGAGTTGTGCGACCGGGGGGCGCGTGTCGCGCTGTTGGCCCACCAGGGGCGGCCGGGCGGCGAGGAGTTCACCGATCTCGAGGCACACGCCGGGCGTCTCGACGACCTCGTCGACAGCAGTATCCAGTACAGCGATTCGACTTTCTCCGCGGACGCACGCGAGCGGATCGGGACCCTCGATCCCGGATCGGCGGTACTGCTCGAAAACACCCGGTTTTACTCCGAGGAGTACATGTCCTTCGAGCCCGAGGAGGCCGCCGAGACGTTTCTCGTGAGCCGGCTCGCACCCGCCCTTGACGCGTACGTTAACGACGCGTTCGCGACCTCACACCGCCGCCAGCCCTCAATCGTCGGGTTTCCGCAGCTGTTGCCGGCCTACGCCGGACGCGTCATGGAGCGGGAGATCGACGTCCTCGGACACATCGAGGAGAGCCCGGAGCCCCGCGTGTACGTCCTCGGCGGCGCGAAAGTCGACGACTCTATCGAAGTCGCCCGGTCGGTGCTGGAGCGGGGGCTCGCGGACTCGGTGTTGACCGCCGGCATCGTCGGCAACGCGTTTCTGCTCGCCGATGGCGTTTCCCTCGGCGCCGCCTCCGCTGCGGTCGTAAACGAGCGGAGTCACGAGGCAGTCAAAGGCGCCGGCGACCTCCTCGACGATTTCAGCCACCGGATATACATGCCCCGCGACGTGGCCGTCGAACGGAACGGTGGCCGTAAAGAACTCGACCTCGACGAGTTACCGAGCGACAGCCCCGCAATGGACATCGGGGTCCGGACGGTCGCCGCGTACGCCGAGATCCTCGACGACGCCGGCACCGCGATACTCAACGGTCCCGCGGGAGTGTTCGAGGACGACCGCTTCGAGACCGGGACGCTCGAGTTGTACAAATCGGCGACTAGAGCCGACACGAGCATCGTCGGCGGGGGCGACACCGCCTCCGCGCTCCGGAAACTCGGTATTCTCGAGGGGTTCGACCACGTTTCGACCGGCGGCGGAGCCGCCCTGCAGATGTTGACCGGCGATACCCTCGTCGGGATCGAGGCGCTCGATCAGTAACTGTGACCCACGACGGAACCGACGGAACCGACGGAGCGAGTGCCGAGTTACCGGCGGACGTGAGTATCGACCCCGCCGATGGCGGCGAGGCCGATCGTCTCGCGGACCTGTGGGTCGACCTCGCCGACGATCAGCGGCGGCATGGGTCGCATCTCCGCGCGGATGCGAACCGTCCGGCGATCCACGAGACGATGTTACAACACGTCGTTTCCGGGACGGTTCTCGTGGCTCGCCGTGGCGATGGGGTAGTCGGGTTCGTCACGTTCGGGACCGAGTCGGGACGGTATCGACAGGACGCGCGCCGCGGGATGATTCACAACATCTACGTTCGGCCGGCGGATCGCGGCGTCGGGATCGGAAGCGCGCTCCTCGGCCACGCCGAGGCGGCCCTCGGGGCGATGGGCGTCGACGCGGTCGCCCTGCAGTCGATGGCCGCGAACGACGCGGCCCGGTCGTTTTATCGACGCCACGGCTACGCCCCCCACCGGATCGAACTCGAAAAACCCATCAACGATGACCACCTCGAATCGAATGAGGGCTGACGCGCGGTGCCAGGGGAGCTTGGGTGGTTCAAGCACCCGACTTGTAATCGGGAGTTCGAGGGTTCAAATCCCTCCCCTGGCTTGCATAAAACGGGTTCAAACCCCAGTCCTACCTGGGTGATAATTCACCGCTGACGCTACCGTTGTCCGAAGGGTACGTTAGGGGCCACTGTCGCGGATTCGATCGCGCGAACGACGACTAGTCGGCCTCGGCAGGTGGTCGCGGGGAACCGGATCCGCGTTCGTCGATTTTCGTCCCGCAGTCGGGACAGGAGAGGATTTTGCTGTCCTCGACAGTGGTTTCGATCCACGCCGCGGTGATGTGGCCTTCGTGACCACACCCCGGACAAAACAGCGTGGGCTTCTCGCGGCGTGTTTGGGTGTCCTGCTCGTTGAATTGTGTCATCGCATACACTTGGGTTCGTGCAGGCATAGGCCTTTTTTACGATCAATAATCGTCTCATATCGCGGAGCAAAGGGTGGAGGATTTCACTGTCCGTTCGAGCCGTCGCCTCGATGCTCGGCGGGGAGTTGGTAAACCCTTTAGGCGAAAGCGGTGCTGGTCACACCCATGCGTAAGGTTACCATCGACGACGTCGATATCGAAGTGAGCCCGCTTGAGGTCCACAGCGTTCGCCGCCCGGTGTCCGAGGCGCTGGGAACGGAGCACTTCGCGATGAACTACTTCGAGCTGAAGCCGGGCGAGTCATTTTCCGGCGGACTCCACACCCACCACGATCAAGAGGAGGTGTTCTACATCCAGTCCGGCGAGGCGACCTTCGACGTGGCCGACGACCCCGACCCCGACGCGGCGGAGTCGATCTCGGTCGAGGGCGGTGAGGTCGTCCGGTTTCCCGCCGGCCAGTTCCAGATGGGGTACAACGAGGAAGACAACGACGAGCGGGTCGTCGGGTTCGCCTTCGGCGCGCCGTCCGCGAAGCACGACTTCGGCGAGATAGAGGCGGCGATTCCGTGCAAAGAGTGCGGCGAGGAGACGGGCCACGGGATGGCGCTCACCGGCGACGGGAACTTCGAGTTCACCTGTATCGAGTGTGGAAACGCGTTCCCGGCCTGAGACGAACCGACGGCTCGCGGCGAGCGTCCGGCCGACTCGGATCCGGATTCGGACGTTCCGTGTTGCCTCCGCGGGAACGTATTTTTCGCCCGGCAGGGGAAAGGTATTTAATACTCTCTTCGCGAGTCTACGGTATGCCTCACTGTCGCAACTGCGAGTCGTTTGTTACAGAGAACTACGTCCGTGTGTTCGCCCCGCAGGGGATGTCGACGGTCAGGGTCTGCCCGAACTGTGAGGACAAACTCCGCGACGGTGCCGAGGTCCGGGAAGCGCGCTCGACGCGTCAGAACTGACGCCGTCGGGGGAATGACTGGCCCGTGCCGTCGGACCCATCCGGGAAGACGAGACGAGGACCGCCCGCTTTTTACATCGCCGATGCGCAGACCCGGATATGGTCGAGAACGTCATTTGGCCCGCCTACCTCGACGCGGACTGCTCCCGAAGCGAGGGACGGCGGGTCCCCGAGGATCTCGCGGTCGCGGATCCGACCGTCGACGAGATCGCGAGCGCGGTCCAGCAGGTCGGCTACGACGCGGTCATAGAGCGGGATCAAACGTATCCCCGCGAGTACGAACCGCGCGGCAGGGTCCTCGTCAAGGGTGCCGACGACGCGTCGAAATCGGATCTGTTGGGCGCGGTCGCCGCATACGTCGCCGCCCTCCGCAAATGAGACGGGTGGGAGAGGTCTCCCGGACCGCTCAGGGGCTCGCGATCCTCCGGTCACCGGACGAGTCGTACCCGGACGTCGGAACCGAGGTCGTCGACTCGGACCTGCGGACGGTCGGCCGGGTCGTCGACGTGTTCGGCCCCATCGAGCGCCCGTACGTCGCCGTCTCGCCGGACGACGGCGTTACGCTCCCGGCGCTGCTCGGCGAGAAACTGTACGCGCGGTGACGGCCCGCGATGGGTCCGTCCCGGAACCGCAACGCCCAAACGACCGCCGGGAAACCCTACCGTATGAAGCGGGCCGCCGTCGCCGTCGTCGCCACCATCGGGCTCTTCGTCCTCGTCCAGCTCGGCTCGCTGGCCTTGGTCCAGCCGTTCATGGACGCCGGCTATCAGACGGTCGAGGATCCCTCGGATCCGACGAACAGCCTGCTGTACATCGGGGCGATCCTCGTCGCCACTGCCGTCATGCTCGCCGCGATGAAGTTCGGCGTCGACAGACTGCTGCAGGGGCTCATCGTCTTCGCGGCGGTGTTTCTGGCGTTCTACGTCTTCGCCGTCGTGATCCCCCCGATCGTGACCGTCGCCGGTTTCAACGTCTTGGCCGTCCTCGCCGCCCTCGGACTCGGCGCGGGGTTGTTGCTCCACCCCGAGTGGTACGTCATCGACGCCGCCGGGATCGTGATGGGTGCCGGCGCGGCCGGACTGTTCGGGATCAGCTTCGGCCTCCTGCCCGCGCTCGTCCTGCTCGTCGTCCTCGCGGTGTACGATGCGATCTCCGTCTACGGCACCGAGCACATGCTCACGCTCGCCTCCGGCGTGATGGATCTTCGGCTGCCGGTCATTCTCGTGATCCCGCTGACGCTGTCGTACTCGTTTCTCGAAGAGACGGGTCCCGACACGCTGGAGGACGGAGGCGGGGACGGGACGACCGGTCCCGGAACGCCCGACGCAGGGACCGACGGAGAGGACGACACACCCTCGGAGGGGACGCCGGCGTCGACCCCCGAGGATCCGTTCGCCCGGGATGCCTTCTTTATCGGGTTGGGTGATGCCGTCATTCCGACGGTGCTCGTCGCTTCGGCGGCCTTCTTCCGCCCCGGGGACGCACCGCTTCTCGACGTTCCCGTGATCGCGCTCACGGTGCCCGCCCTCGGGGCGATGCTCGGAACGCTCGTCGGACTGGTCGTCCTGTTGTGGATGGTGATGAAGGGTCGCGCCCACGCCGGGTTGCCGCTTCTCAACGGCGGCGCGGTCGCGGGTTATCTGCTCGGTGCGGCGGTCGCCGGCGTCGCGCTTTTGGACGCCGTCGGGGTCGCGCCGTACGTTTGAGACCGTGAAACCCCATCCCGTACGTTCTACAACCCGTGACGTCCGGTGAGACCGCGTCAGCCTGCCGACGCTGGATCGGTATCACGCGTTGTTCATTCGAATCGTTCGCTCGGTTCCGCAGATCCGGCAGGTCGCCACTCGGTAGGGCTCCCGCGAAAACTCGGCGTTTTCCTGTCGCTGGCTCTCAGTCCTGAGTTCGATCGAAACGTCGTGGACAGTCTCGTGGGCACACGTTTCACAGGGCTCAGCCATCGCGCCGTCGACGTCGTCGGTTCGAGTCGCCATGATACTCGCTCGTAGCCGTGACAACCCCCTAAAACGGACAGTCGGTTGGGGACCGTTTCCTCCGGTAGGGCTAGTCGAGCGAAACGGGCTCAAACACTCTGAGATTGTTTATAAACCGTTTAGAAGCAGCCTCATTGTTCAGTACACCGCTGAACGGCCAAAAAAATTAAATACGTTCGGCGACCCGAACAGCGTTATACCGCGCCCACACGATGCCGTGTATGGATCAACTGTTCGCGCCCTGGCGGATCGAGTGGGTCACACGCGAAGACTCGGGAGCCGACATCGACGGCTGTCCGTTCTGTGTGCTTCCCGAGCGCGAGGACGCCCGCGAGGCGCTCGTCGTCGCCGAGTCGGAGCACGCCTTCACCCTCTTGAACAACTACCCGTACAATCCCGGGCACGTCATGGTCATTCCGCGCCCACACACCGGCGCTTACACGGATCTCTCGGGGGACGTACTGGCGGATCACGCCCGGCTCAAACAGCGGACGATGACGGCACTCGAGACGGCCTTTGGGGCCGAAGGGTTCAATGTCGGCCTCAATCTCGGCGACGCTTCGGGCGGATCCGTCGACGACCACCTACATACGCACGTCGTTCCGCGGTGGGCCGGCGACACCAATTTTATGCCAGTCTGTTCGGACACCAAGGTCATCGTCCAGGCGCTCGAGGAGAGCTACGAGCAACTCCACGAGGCGTTCGACGAGCAGCCGGGGACGACGCGCCTCGACAGCGGTTCGGTTTTTATCGGGGAGTGACCGGTGTTTGCTTGCCCCCAACTCAGTCGTTCGACCCCTCGAATCCGATGATTTATTGAAAGCGTTCCGGTAGAGTTCCCCGTGAGCGACAGGGCGGTCGCCGAAGCCGGGCTGGACGCCGAGGCCGCGAGGCGCGGGTTCACCCGCGCGAGTGTCGTCAACGCGCTCGGGAACGCGGTCAAGATCGTCGTCGAGGCGGCCGTCGGCCTCGCGTTCGGATCGGTCGCCCTTCTCGCCGACGCCGCCCACTCCGTCGCCGACCTGGTCGCGAGCGTCGTCGTGTTGGTTTGGGGACGCAGCGTCTACGACGACCCGGACGAAACCCACCCCCACGGTCACCAGCGCGTCGAACCGCTCGCCGCGCTCTTCGTCGGCAGCGTGATCGTCCTGTTGGGATTGAACCTCCTCTATGAGTCTCTCTCCGGATTGTTCGAGGGCACTTCGGTCGTGTTCAGCCCGTTTCTCGTCGGCGCGTTGCTGTTCGCGATGGCGGATATGTATCTGCTGTATTGGTACACCACGCGGGTCAACGAAACGGTCGGCTCCTCGGCGCTCGCCGCGTTGGCCGTCGATTGCCGAAACGACATCTACACTTCGATCGCCGCCCTCGCCGGGGTTATCGGCGTCTTCTTCGGGTTCTCTTCGCTCGACGCCGTGGCCGGTGGGTTCGTGAGCATCCTCGTCGTGTATCAGGGCGTCGAGATCGGCCGCGAGAACGTCTCGTATCTGATCGGTGCCGCCCCGAGCGAGACACAGCGCGAGCAGGTAGACGGAGCGCTCCGGTCACACCCCGACGTCGCCGGGGTCCACGATCTCGCGGTGTTCTACGACGGGACCGACCTCGAGGTCGAGGCCCACATCGAGGTCGACGGCGAACTGACGCTCATCGAGGCCCACGACATCGAAACCCAACTGGTCGCATCGATCCGGGAGCTCGACGACATCGGCGACGTCCATCTCCACCTCGACCCGGCCGGAATCGGCGAGTGGAAGGAGGCAGCCGACGGCGACGGGCCGTCGGGGTGAAGACGGCTCACCGATCAAACCGGTTCGCCGAAGCAGTACATCGCCTCGTTGGCGGTGATCTCCACGTCGAGGACGTCACCGATCTCGACTCCCCGTTCGTCGGCGTCCGTGACGATCACCTGCCGATAGGCCTCGTCCCGGCATTTCACCGAGTCGCCGGTTCCATCCTCGACGACGAGCACTTCGTGGATCTGGCCGACCATCGAGGCGTGGGTCTCCGTGCAGATCTCGCGTTTCAGCGCCGACATCGCCTTCGAGCGCTCCTTCTTTTTCGTCCCGCCGAGCCCCTTCATTTCGGCGGCGTCGGTCCCCGGGCGCTTCGAGAACCGGGTGACGTTGATTTTCTCGGGACGGACCTCGGCCAGAAGCTCCATCGATCGCTCGTGGTCGGCTTCCGTCTCGGTCGGAAAGCCGACGATGAAGTCCGTCGACAGCGTCCAGTGGTCGAGTCGGTCGTCGAACGCCTCGACGATTTCGCGGAACTTGCCGACGCGGTGTTGACGGCGCATCGACTCGAGCACCTCGTCGGAGCCCGACTGGACCGGCGCGTGGATGAAATCGTAGAGTTTCCCGTTTCTCGCGAACACGTCGGCCAGTTCCTCGTGGATACCGTGGATGCCGCCGGGGTTAGCCATCCCGAGGCGGACCCTGAACTCGCCGTCGATGTCGCAGATCCGATCGAGCAGTTCCGGGAGCTTCCGATCGCCGGTATCCCAGCCGTACACGCCGGTGTCCTGCCCGGTGACGCGGATCTCCTTCGCGCCGGCGTGGACCAGCGCCCGGGCCTTCTCGACGTTTTCCTCGACCGGCGGGGAGTCGACGCGGCCGGTGGCGAACTTGGTGATGCAGTACGAGCAGTTGCTCATACAGCCCCGGGCGATGGGGAGGATGCCGACGACGCCGTCGAGGACCGGTTCGGCGTCCGGCGTCGTCGTCGGGCACTCACCGTTCGTGACCGCCGAGGGCACGTCGTCCCAGTGAAGCACCTGCACGTCGAGGTCGGCGAACTCCTCGCCCTGTGCGAGCGCCATACAGCCGGTAACGATCAGATCGGCCGTCTCGGATTCCAGTTCCTCGGCGCGACGCAACATGTTCCGCTCGGTCTTTTCGACGACCGTACAGGTGTTGAGGATGGCCACGTCCGCCTCCTCGGCCCCCTCGACACGGTAGTGACCCGCATCGCGGAGCGAACGCTCGATCCGGCGGCTCTCACCCCGGTTCGACGTACAGCCGTAGGTCTCGATGTGGTAGGTGGCCATCGGTTATCCTCGATAGGGGGTCGTCGCTCAAAAGGGCGACGTTTCGGTTCCCGGAAACCGGCGTTCGCCGGGTCACTCCGCTTCGGACCCAAACGGCGAGCGCGCGAGCGCGTCGGCGTCGAATCCGTCGACGATCGCGTCCCCGGCGGAGGCACCGATCCGGTCGGCGCCGGCCTCGAGCATAGCGAGGGCCGCCCCGAAACTCCCGATGCCGCCGCTGGCCTTTACGGGTAGGTACTCGGCCATGATCCCGACGTCCTCGACGGTCGCGCCCCCGACCGAGAAGCCGGTCGCGGTCTTGACGTACGCCGCCCCGGCGTCGTCTGCGAGTTCGCATGCGGTTCTGAGCTCCCCGATGGAGAGAAGCGGGGCCTCGACGATGACTTTCACCGGAACCGGAACCGCCGCGACGACGCGGGCGAGTTCGTCCGCGATGGCCTCGTCGTCACCGGCCCGAAGTCGGCCGATGTTCACCACCACGTCCACCTCGTCGGCACCGTCCTTCCAAGCGCTTTCGGCTCCGAACTCCTTTGTCTCGGGGGCGGCCTGCCCGTGCGGAAATCCACAGACGGTGACGAGCGTCACCTCCGGGGCCATCTCGGCGGCCTCCCGAACGTAACACGGCGGGATGCAGGCGTTCATGCCGTACGTGGCGGCCGTCTCGAGCGCCCCTTCGACATCGCCGAGCGTCGTCTCCGGTCCGAGGACGGTGTGATCGATCCGGCCGGCGAACGCGTTTCGGTCCATACTGGGTGAACGAAGCATCGATATAAATCGGCACCGACTCGGCGAAAACACCGAAGTGTTTAAATACCTTTCGCCCGTCGTTTGGGTACTGAAGTTTGACCGGGTCTTTCTGGGGTTGATCCCTGCCTGGTAGCCCCCGCCACGTAGCATGAGCGAACACACACGCACACGAACGACCGAGACCGAAGCAGAGAGCGAACGCGACGAGACGACCGGCTGTCCGGAGTGTGGCGGGAAACTCGCCGCCGACTCCGAGCACGGAGAGACGGTCTGTCGGGACTGCGGGCTCGTCGTCGACGAAAACGAGATCGACCGCGGCCCCGAGTGGCGCGCCTTCGACAGCGCCGAGAAGGATCAAAAATCCCGCGTCGGTGCACCGACGACGAACATGATGCACGATAAGGGACTCTCGACCAACATCGGTTGGCAGGATAAAGACGCCTACGGGAACTCCCTCGATTCACGCCAGCGCCAGAAGATGCAGCGGCTCCGCAAGTGGAACGAACGCTTCCGTACGCGCGACTCGAAGGAACGAAACCTCAAGCAGGCCCTCGGCGAGATCGACCGGATGGCCTCCGCCCTCGGCCTCCCGGAGAACGTCCGCGAGACCGCGAGCGTCATCTATCGCCGCGCCCTCGACGAAAACCTCCTCCCCGGACGCTCCATCGAGGGCGTTTCGACGGCGTCGGTGTACGCCGCCGCCAGACAGGCCGGTGTCCCGCGGAGCCTCGACGAGGTGGCGGGAGTCTCACGCGTCGAGAAAAGCGAGATCGCCCGCACCTACCGCTACGTCGTCCGCGAACTCGGACTCGAGGTCGCGCCCGCGGATCCTGAGAGCTACGTCCCCCGCTTTGCGAGCGAACTCGGACTCTCCGAGGAGGCCGAAAACCGCGCCAGAAAGCTACTCGGCAACGCCAAAGAGCAAGGCGTTCACTCGGGGAAATCGCCGGTAGGGCTGGCCGCCGCCGCCGTCTACGCCGCCTCCCTTCTCACCAACGAGAAGACGACACAGGCCGCCGTCTCGGAGGTCGCCGACATCTCCGAGGTCACCATCCGAAACCGATACCACGAACTCCTCGAGGCCGAGCAGGACCTCGCGTTCGCCTGATCGTCCCCGAGCGCGTCACTTTTTGTTCTATCCCCCGTTCATAGGGACGTGCGGGAGTTTCCCTTCGAACTCGCGGTGTGTGCCGCCCTCGAAGCCGAAAGCGACGGCATCGTCGCCCGCCAGCTCGGGACCCACACCCGGATCGTCGACGTCGTCGAAGTGCGTCCCGGTCCGGAGTTCGACCGACGGGCGGAGATCACGCCACACGCGATCCCCGGCCCGGCGATCGAAAGCGACGTCGGAATCGGGACCGCTCGGCGACCAGAGGAGGCCCTCGAGGTCCGGCCCGAGCGTGCGACGGCGATCGCCGATCGGGCGGTCGATGTCGGGTTCTTCGAGGCCGAGTTGCGGAACGGTAGCCGCCACGTCCGCCGGGCCGTCGAGTACCCCGACTGGTTCGGCGGACTTCGAGCCATAGAGAACAAACCGGACCTCGGCCGTCCGGGTGACCTCGAACTTCAGTTGCGCAAGGACGTGTCTCTGTCGCTTTTCGACGAAGTCGCTCTCGTGACGGCGTCGTACGTGACCGGCGCCCACCTCAACCGGATCCCGGAACCGGTCGGCGTGTGGCGTTTCGACCCCGATTCGGGTGCCGTCGACGTCGTCCGCGAGGCAACGACGCTGACGCCCGAAGAACCGGGGATCGCCATCCTCGATGAATCGCCCGTCCGGGTCGATATCGAGCCGGTGACCGCCCGCCGAAAGGCGCGCCTCCGCCGTCGGATCGCCGAGCGTGCCTACGGCAAAGGGTGGCGGCCGTCGTCGCTCCCGGCGTGTGCCGAGGCGACGCCGCAGGGGCCCGAGTTCGGGACCGAGGACGTGCTGCCGTACTGTGCGTGGAAAGAACGGTTCGTCGATCCGGCCCGCGAGTGCGGTCCCGAGTGTCAGGGATACGATCCCGCGGACCCCTCTGAGATCGATCCTGAGGCGATCAGGGGACAAAAAAGCGCGTGGGTCGCCGATCCGGACGGAGTCACGCGGCGACAGGTGGGTCTCGACCAGTTCCGCGAACACTGAAGCGATCCGCAGCGGGGCCCCGACGGCCTCAGTCGTCGCTGACGGCCGCCTCGGTGGTCGCGTGACCGACCGGGCGATCGGCCAGACTGACCGCCCCGTCGCTCGTGACGGTGACCTCCTGTCCCGCGTATAGGAACGAGACTTCGCCGGACGACACCGTCGTTACGGCCGCGGTCAGCGCATCCGGGTCGATGGCGTCGTACAGTGGCGGCAACTCGACCGTCTCAACGCCGTTTGCGGCCGCTACCGTTCGGATGACGCGTTCCGTGATTGTCCCGTTCATAATTGCTATACAGTCACACACAGAAGCATGTTACATAAAACTCCGTCAGACATCTGTCAGTGAAACGGCTGACAGACCCGCTGGCCGCGCACGCACTCACGCCCGGCGGTAGGGGCCGAGTCGCGTCCCGTCGAGCAGATACGCCTCCCCGTCGGCCAGCCCCGCCGGGAGGAACGGCGAGAGGAAGCCGTCGTCCTCGTTCACCGCGATCCCCCCCGAGAGGTCGTTGAACGCCGGACAGACGACGAGGCGGTCGCCGACGGCCGGATACTCCGGGAAGCCGGTGGAATCCAACCTTCCCCGGAGCCAGACTCGCTCGGTCCGCCTGCCGCCGACCGAATCCGTCAACCGAACGAGGGGGTGTTCGTGGGCGGTGCAGACGAGCGGCGCGGCGACGACCGACTCGTCGGGCCACGTGTGGCCGTGACAGAACCCGACGGAGCCGACTCGGATCCCGCTGCCGTCCGTTATCTCGACGCCGTCGACGCCGCCGGCGACGGCGCCGATCCCGCCGTCGTGGTTACCCTTCGTCACGGTTACCGGCCGGTCGACCGCGACGGCCTCGAGGAGTTCGCGGATCTCGACCCGTTCCTCGCGGCTCGGAGTCCCGATGCTGTCGCCGAGGTCGCCGAGCAAGACGAGTCGGTCGATCGATCGCCCATCGAACAGCGAGAGTAGTTTCTCGCGTCTGCGTTCCGCCCGACTATCGACCTCGACACCGTCGCGCCGGAGACCGACCTCCAGCCCCGCGTGGTAGTCGGCGACGACGAGAACCCGTTCGTCGCCACAGTCTGCGACCGCGGCGGGGACACCGGGAACCGGTTCGAACATTCAGATCGGTTTCAGCGTGTCGTCGGCCGGTTCATAACAACGCCCGCTCATCAACGCGTCCTGGATGGCCTCGTCGACAGCCCCCGGATCGGCTCCGTGGGCGTCGGCGGCTGCCTCGATCAAGACATCGCGCTCGACTCCGTCCCCGTCGTCCAGATCGCCCATGAGCGACATCACTGCGTCCTCGAGGTCGACCGCGTCGTCGGTCGACCCAGTCGGATCACCCCCCTCGGCGTCTTCGTCGGGGGCGACAGGCGCCGCGTCCTCGGAGCCGTCATCCTCGGGCGGGTCCGACTCCTGTGTGCCGTCGGCGTCCGGCTCGGGGGCCGGCGTCCCTTCGGCGGAATCCGGATCGGGCTCGGTGTCCACGGGGTCCTCACTGGCCGCGCCCTCGGGGTCGATGTCGGCCGGTTCGATCTCGTCGGCCGTCGAGAACTCCGTTCCGAACTCGTCTTCGACCTCGCGGCGTTCCTCCTCGTCGAGTTCGAACTCGCCGGGGTCAAAGTCCTCGGGATCGCCCCCGGATTCGAACGCACCGATTTCCTCACCGGTGTCCGTTTCCGAAAGCGGGTCAGAGGCCCCGTCGTCGACGGGGTCGGATTCCGGCATGCCCGCATCCCCCGTCGGTCCCTCGCCGGTTTCGGCCTCGGTCGAGGGCTCCCTGTCGGCGGCCGGTTCCGGTGTCCCCGTCGCGTCGGTGGTTTCAGTTCCGGCTGTCGGCGTCGTTTCCTCCGGCGCCGGCTCCGGTTCCGTTTCGGTTTGCGGGGTCGGTTCCTCGTCCGCGATGGGGTCGGCGTCGCCGACCCCTGGAGTGGGGTCCTCGTTCGCCCCCGAAACTCCGATGGCGGCCGCAGTTTCGGAGGTCGACGCGGCGGAAAGATCGATCGTCGCGAGCGCTTCCGCGTCGCCGGTCCCCTCGCCCGGAGCGAGTTCGAGCCGGTCGACCTCGTCGCGTTCGCCGGCGACGACCCGAACGGCATCGAGGGCGACGGCCTTGAGTTTCGATAGATACGCCGGCGTCGTACCGTAGTGATCGAGCGCGAGCGCGACGCCGTCCGCGAGGCGTTCGTCGACGTCGGCCTCGGTCAGCGCCGCCCGCAACTGATCGCCTTCCAGTCCGGATTCGATCGCCGACGCCATCACGCCGACCCGTTCGATCGTTCGCTCGGCCGCGGTGACGACCCATCGATCCCGGGTCTCGCCGTCGACCTCGCCGACCGACTCCGGGCGAACGGAGCTGTATATTTGATCGCCGTCCTCCGGTTCGTACGTTCGGGCCTTCCCGGTGAGCGCGAAGAACCCGGGTGGATCGGCGCGTTCGAGCGCCGCCAGCGCCTCCGGTTGATATTGGCCGGCGTAGGTGACGAACGCCCCCGTCGGATCGACGAGTCGTCCGCGGACCATCTCGGGGTTCACGTCGTCCACTTCGGTGAGGACGCCGACGGCGAACAATCGGTTGACGCGCGCACCCGATGGCGTGACGACGTAGTTCGGGGCTCGCTCCTCGTCGCTCTCGCGGTAGGAGAACTCCGCGTCGTCGAACTCGGCGGCGAAGAGACGGTAGGCGACCTCCCGGCGGCCGGGTTCGGAGCCGCTCATGACTCGACCTCCCCGAGGAACGCCGACGCACGGCGCTGGGGGTCGTCGCCGCTCTCGGCGAACTCCGTCGCGTTGAGGTTTGCGCCGTACTCGTCGACGGAGAGCGCGCCGCGGACGCGGAACTCACGGCCCTCGAGTTCGGCCGCGATCCGCTCGGCGACGACGCCCCGGTCCATCGCGTCGCGGGCGTCCTCAAGCGCGTCCTCGAGCGTGCCGCCGTACACCGCCGCCGTCAAGTCCCGATCGAGGACGACAGTGACCGTGTCGGTGCCGTCATCGAGGATCGCTTTCACGCGCATGTCGTCCTCCGGGTCGACCTGCCCGTGAGTCCGACACTGATCGTTCTGGACCACGCGACCGCACTCGGGACAGCGCTGGATCAGCCCCGAGCCGTCACGGACCTCGATTATACTGCCCGTCAGGAGGACGTCGTAGACGCCGCCGGAGGCGACCGCCGCCCGAACGGACATCTCGGTCGCCGAGTCGCTGACGTCGACGGCCGCGATCGGCTCCAGCGTCGAGAACTCCGTGACGTTCACCGAGGGAACGCCTCTGAACTCGTCGACGTACACGTCCTCGAGTCGGACGGACGCCCCCTCCGTGAGCCCCTCGTGGGGATCCCAGTCGGTAAACGGGAGTCTGGTCGTTTCGTCGCCTAACTCCCCGCTCAGAATTTCGGTTTCACCGTCGCGGCCGTCGATTATCTTTCGCTCGACCTCGAGCACTCGGACCTCGATGCTCCGGCCGCGGTCGCCGGGTTCGAGGTCGATGAGGTCGCGCTCGCCGCCGACCTCGTAGGGGACCGACAACGCCGCTTCCTCGAGCGTCACCGTCGTCGAGCTCCCGAGGTTCAACTCCGGTTTGCCGTCCCACTCGCGAACGCCCGCGTTGCCGGCGGTGATCGTATCGCCCGGGGACAGCGAAAAGTCGTTCCAGGCGGTGTAGGAGATCAGCCCGGTCTCGTCGGCGAGTTCGCCCTCGAAGATCGTCTGGTTTTCGCCCTCGTAGCGGATCGAGCGCTTGCCGACCGTCAACACCCGCGCGGAGACGGTGACGTTGCCCGAGTCCGTGTCGATATCGGCGATATCGGTCTCCGCGGGCGTGTCGCCGCCACCGCCGCCGCCCGAATCGCCGTACTTCCGCCGCAGGCTCTGTTTCGCCTCGTCCATCGGCACCGAGTACGAGACGAGCTTTTCGAGATCCGCTTTGACCTCCGTTTTGTCAACGCCGAGGGTGGAGGCGAGTTCCTCGGCAGCGTCGTCGAGACTCATCAGTCGTCGGTTGGACGGCCGGTGGCAAAAGCGTTCGTGAGGGTGGCCGGTCGCGTTTATTCCAACAATCGAAACTGTGTACACACCGATCGCACTACTGTCGTGCGATCGGACACGTACTGACTTCCAGTAGCTACTATAGTTACGCGATAGCCGGTGAAAAAACCACCATCGGATGGAAATGGAAGGGGCCGCGCTCTCGAGGCCTCAATGTTTCGATTACTGTCGTGCTTGCGAGTATCGCACTCGCGATGCATATCAATCTAGATTCACGGGCCGTGTGGTTGCTCTACTTAGTTCCGATGGGGACGATTAGGGCGTGGATCGGGAGTTTAGATCCTCAGACAGACGATATCGAGATCGGCTTCGGCTAATGGGATCGTTTCGTTGAACCCGATGACAGCGTGGGACCACTATTTAACTGCTCGTTCGAGGTTCCCGACTGCGATCACTACGAGTCCGCTCCCGGCATCGCGCGCGAGGGTGCAGCGGGCCGAGACGAGGCCTCACGAGTAGAACAGCGCGGGGCGGCGGTCGACGCCGGATTCCGGTTCGGGGTCGTAGGCGTCGAAAGACTCGATGTCGGCGTCGTCGAGGAGGAGATCCAACACGTCGATGGCGGAGTCACGAAGCAGCGGCCGGTTGTCGTTGCCGCAGTTCTCCGAGAACGTACACGCCGGGCAGCCGTTCGGGCGACCGCAGCCACACTCGGCGAGCCGCTCGCGAGCGCGTGCCGCGAGCGCCTCGAAGTTCCCGTAGATCGCGCGTGAGAACCCCAAGCCCCCCTCGACGCCGTCGTAAATAAACCACCCCGACGCGGGTGGTCCGTCGAACCGACGACTCCGCTCCTCGATGGCGTGCTCGGCGGCTGCGAGCGAGTCGCCGACCGATTCCGAGACCGACGTCTCGCCCTCGGCTGCGTAGTGTGCGTCCAACACGAGCGTCGCCAACCCGCCGAGGTCACCCCTGTCGACGCGCAACTCCAGCGGGGCGGTCCCGATAGTCGCGTGCTCGGCGGCGTGTAATCCCGCGACGTAGCCGAGATGCGGCGGATCCGCCCCGTCGGGATCGACGCCCGTCTCGACGCCGTACTCGCGGTAGGTCTCGATCAGCGTCCGCTCGACCTCTTTCGGCACTTCCAGCCAGCACAGCTGTGTCTCCATACGGATCGGCTCCGTGTCGGTCGGGATTCCCGCCGCGACGGTCTCGCTGTTCTCGACGGACACCCGGTCGTAGGCGTCGTGATGAACGAGCACCGTCCCACGGCCGAAGTGCAACTCGAACCCGTTGATTGTCCGGGAGGTTTCTGCGACGGCATCAACGACGTTCACGTCGGACCGAGTCCGGGTGTAGTAGTCGACGTCGACTGGAGCGAGTTCGACGATCGGCTGTGGGCGATCGGCGTCGACGCCGACCACCTCGAACTGCTGGCCGTCGTGGAGTCTGACCGCACCCTCGTGGTAATCGCGGTACGCCCGGTTCCTGTCGACCGGTTCGAGATCGAGGTCATCGGGGAGTCCCCACCGCGCCCGGTCGACGTCCTCTGTGAGCGTCAGCCGGAACTCGTCGCCGTCGGCCCCATAGAGGCTGACGTCGGCCTGGGGACGGGACGGCCCGGTGTAGTGGACTGCCGACTCCAGCGTTCCCTCGAGTCGCCCGGCGCGTCGCCACATCTCGATTCCGGCCTCGAGGCGATCGGCCGGGGCGAACGAGCCGATGTCGTCCGTCCCGAGCGCGATCTCGTCGGCCGCACAGAGGAGATGGCGGGCGAAGACGGCGTCGTTGGAGGTGTCGACGACGGCGTCCTCGACGTCGGATTCGAGCAGGTACTCGGGGGTCGAGACGACGTACTGATCCAGCGTTCGGTGGTCGGCGACCAACACCGCGAGGCTGTGATCGGTCCCACGGCCCGCCCGGCCGATGCGCTGCCAAAATGATTGCCGCTGCCCCGGATACCCCATCAGGACGGTCGCATCGAGGGCCCCGATGTCGACCCCGAGTTCCAGCGCCGAGGTGGTCGAAAGTCCCCTCAGGGAATCGATCTTGAACTCGGTTTCCCTCGCGTGTCTCGTGCGCTTTCCGAGACCGGCGTGATACGGTTCGATCGCGGGGCGTTCGGTTCCCTCGTAGTGACGAGGCGTCTCGCGGACGTGATCGGTCACACGCTGGGTGCTCAGTTCGGTAAGCTTCCGGCTCGGACAGAACAACAGCGATTTCACGCCGTTCGCGACGAGGTGCCCGAACACTTTCGGGGCCTCGACGCTCGCCGGCACCCGTTCGGCGACGCCGTCGCCGTCTTCGGGGTCCGAATCCAGGGTGTCGGCCGGAACGTCGTCGGCCCGGAAGTCGGCCGATCGGTCACGCGGTGGCGGGTTCCAGAGGACGATATCCCGGGGGCCTCTGGGTGAACCGTCACTGTCGACGACGGTGACGGCCTCGCCGAGAAGCGCTTCGGAATGGGCCCCCGGGTTGCCGATCGTCGCGGAGGTGAGCGCGTACGTCGGCTCGCCGCCCCAGTACGCCACAACGCGTTCGAGCCGCCGGAGGATCCACGCCGCGTGCATCCCCTGGACGCCGGTGTAAGTGTGGGATTCGTCGATCGCGACGAGATCGAGCGCGCTGAAAAAGCGGCTCCAGCGGTCGTGGTGCTCGAGGTAGATCGACAACGCCTGTGGGTTCGTGAGGATCACGTCGGCGTCCTCGCGGACCGCCCGCCGATCACCGGTCGGTGTGTCCCCGTCGTAGGTTCGAACCCGGATGTCGACTCCCAGTTCCTCGTACAACGCTTCGAGGGCCGCCCGCTGGTCGTTCGTCAGCGCCTTGGTCGGGTAGAGACACAGCGCGGTCGCGCCGTCGTTTCGATCGACGCGTCGGGTCCCGTCGGGGGCGATGACGCCGGAATCCAGCAGCCGCCGGGCGATATCGAGCCCATATATATGGGTTTTCCCGCTCGCCGTCGCCGTCGACACGCAGACGTTCTCGCCGGCTTCCAGCGCCCGGAGACCGGCGGCTTGGTGGCTGTACAGCTCGTTCGGATACCGGTCGGCGAGCGCGGACCGGAGCACGGAATCGGCCGACACGGTGTCGGCCGGCCGCGCCGGTACGGTGAGCACGGATACAAACTCCGAGTCGGCCGTCAGTCCGGAACGCGGAAACGTCTCCAGGAGTCGGTCGCCGTTCGTGGGTCGATCGCCGTCGATCGGATGTGATTCGTCCATCTCAAAACTCCGTTAGTCCGCTCTGTCGGCCGGCCGCACCGCCCGAACCGCTGTCTGTCACGTCCCGGCGGTCCGCTGACTCGATCGATTCGTACACGTGCCAGAGCGCCTCACAATCGTCCCGGCAGTAGCGTTCGTGGCGTTCCCAGTCGGGTTCCGCCTCGGGGTCGTCGGGGGCACTCATAAACCGGCGATAGGCGGCTGCGGTCCGCGCCCCCGAAAGTCCGGTTCCAGCGTGTTCGTACCCGAGCGCCCGGGCGACGTCGTCGAGACGGTTCGTGCGTCCCGGCAACAGCGCGTTACCGTCCCTGACGGCCCACTCATAGAGGTCGTACGTCCACACGTCGTCCCACGGGTCGACGTACTCCGGGTAGTATCGACGGAGAAAGCGCTCGATCTGTGGGTAGTCGAAGCGTGAGCCGTTCCAGGTGAGCAGCGTGCGATCGGCGTGAGTGCCCAGCAGCCACTCGACGAACTCCCCGAGGACACCCACCGGATCGTTCGGATCCGACCGTTCAGTGAACGCCCGGTACGTGTCCGTCGACGGATCGTAAACACCGAACTGCCAGATGATCGTCGGCGTAAGGCCGTCCGTCTCGATATCGAGACACAGCGGCGGCTGCCCCACCCGGGTCCGGACCGGTGTCTCGTTCGTGAGCACGAGCGGTTCGCCCGAGGCGATCACGTCGGCATGTGCGTGGAGCCGTTCGGCCCGTGTCCGTCCAAGCCCGTCGAGACCGGCCAATTCTGCGACCGCCGTGTCACGCACGTCATCGAGCGTCCGGCAACCGAGCGCGCGGAGGCGGTCCTCGATTCTCGGACCCACACCGTCGAGCGCTCTGAGACCGAACGCGTCGCTTGGAACGGTCTCCGCCGCGACGGTCCCGTCGGCGCTACAGGCCACTCGCGCGATGCGGCCCTCGCCAGCGTCCGTGCCACCCAAGCCGACCACCACAACCTCGGTAGGCTCGCCCGAGTCGTCCGTGAGCGTCCACTCGTGTTGGTAGCCGGTCGGCTGCCCGCCGGCCAGAACGACGAGTTCACCGGGGACAGCGGTCACGATGGTCGCGATCTCCTCGGCGTGCGGCAACGTCGCCGAAAGCGCCGTCGTGTCGGCGGCGACGGACAGTTCCGGAACGAAGAGATACGTCGCCGCGTCCGCGGACGTAGGCGTGGACGTTGACGGAGGCCGAGTGGCCGGGGCGAGTTCCGGGAGGTCGGCCAGTACCTCCCCTGACTGCACCGCGAGGAGTTCGATCGATGCGGCCGATGGCGCTTCGGACGTCACTGAATCCGCGTCTCCGGAGCCGAAGCGGTGACGGACCGTCCGGTCGCCGTTTCGACCCAACTGGGGATGGATAGTCGGAACCCCGGGAGCAGCGCTTCTAACCGTTGCGTGTCCCCGTGGGTCGCGTTCGCCCGGGAGAACAACGCCGTCGGGAGCGAAGTACGAGACGGCATCGCGGACCGCAACGTCCGAGAGGTTCCGGGCGGTGGCTGTCGGCACCGAGAGCAACCGGACGGGGTCTCCATCCTTGGTCTGCACTACGGGGAGGGAGGGGACGGGCGGGTATAAACGTGTTCTGAGCGACCGCGGAGAGAGCACCCACGGCGCCGATCCAGGGAACCGACAGTCGGGAAACGTGCTCAAGAGCCGCGCTGCAGGACAGATATTTCCGTATCAACATACAGCATTCAAACGGAGGACAAACCATGGACGATGACGAGCGGATACTCGTTCCGATCGACGATTCGGATCCCTCCGAAGGCGCGGTAGAGTTCGTTCGCGACCGGTTTCCGTCGTCGGATACGGAGGTAACGCTTCTGCACGTCGTTCCGACCGGATCGCCGATGACCGATACCCGCGTGTTTCAGGAGGCCGCCAAGCGCGACGAGATGGAGGAGCGACTGGAGGAGTACGGCGAGCGACTCGAAGCGGCCGGCTTCGACGTAACGGTTCGAACCGTCGAAGGGACACCGGACCGGGAGATCGTCGATTTCGCGCTGGAGGAAGGGCACACGCTGATCGTCATCGGAAGCCACGGCCGTCAGGGGATAAACCGCGTCGTCCTCGGGAGCGTCGCGGAGAAGGTCGTCCGGCGAGCGCCGATGCCCGTTACAGTCGTCCGATGACCTCGAACGGCCGGGCTCGAGCCGATCTGCGGGCCGTTCGATCAACCGGCGAGGTAGGTGTTTTCGAGTTCGTACGTTCTCGTCTGCACTTCCCGTAACTCGCCGTCCTCCTCGACGAGAATGACGAGTTCGATCGAACTTCCCGCGGTAAGATCCGCCGACAGGAGATCACTCCGATCCGTAATAACCAGTGTCTGCCCGTCCGCAGTCAGACGGGTCCGGTCGTCGGAGCGATCGAGGCCGTCGGCCCGCACCTGGATCTCCGCGGCGCTGAGGAGGCTCGTCGCGGTGATCTCGAGCCCGTCGTCGTTCTCGTCGACCTGGACGCTGCCGTAGGACTCCTCTTGGACGAGATCCCCGATGTAATAGACACCGATGCTCGGCGAGAGAAGCGACGCGATCAATACGACGGTGCCAAGCGTCAACGCCAGGACGAAGGCGCCGATCGCAGTCCCGGTGTTCAGAAAGTCCAGGGGGTTTCGCACGGATCGTGGTTCGAATACGGGATCGGTTGTTAATAAATATTGCTAACATATATGCCGCCGGGAGCTCCGGGGCGGGCCGAAGGGGCGGTTAGTTCGGCTCGACGCCCGGGACGAATATGTGGATGAGATCAAACATCGCGAGCAGCGACAACCCGACGAGGAACGTGAACACGCCGAGGCTGAGCCACGTGAAGTAGATCTCCCACCGGGAGGGGTAGAACTCGCTGTCCTCGGGGATCGCCCGTAGGCAGAACCAGAAGTTGAAGAAGAAAATAACCGGGGCGATGACCGCCGCCAGCGCCGAGGCGACGAGCACGACGAAAACCGGTTCCGGCACGCCCGCGATTATCACGACGGCCCCGATGAACGAAACGATCATCGAACCGCGGTAGATGTTGTACTCCGAGTACCAGACTCGACCCGCGCCGTCGGGTGCGGACTCGACGCCGCTCCAGCTATCGACACCCCGGAACAGGTTTCGACAGGCCGCAGAGATGACGCGGGGTCGGCCGTCGAAGTAGTTGAACTGCGTCGAGAAGGCGATGCCGAACGCCCCGAGCAAGAAAACGGCCATCATCCACGGGCCGACCGATTCGGTGAATATCTGTGCGATCTCCCCGATAGCCTGCTGGCCCTCGACGTCGGAGGGAAACATCCACACGACGGCGAGCGACATAATCATGATCGCGAGCAAGAGCGAGAGGACGTTACTGTAGTCGAAGTCGCGAACGCCGATCCGGAACCACCGGTAGCAGTACTCGCGAGTTCGATCCGAGAGCTGATCGTAATCGACCGTGAAATCCTCGATGCTCGGATCGTCCTCGAACTTGTCGATCTCGTTGGCCGCACCCTCGGCTTCTATCTCATCACGGAGCCGCGGGAGCCCCTTCTTTTTTGCTAACCCCCACTCCGAAGCTTGAAGCGACACGTCGATCCCAGTCGGAAGCAGCCCGATGCTCGCCGCGAAGACGAGCCAAGCTTCCGGTGGGACGTCGATAACGAAGAAGTTGATGTACGCGCTCGCTTCGGGCGGACTGACGAAGTACACCGCGACGAAGGCGAGAACGACGACCACGAGGATGGATTTGACTGTGAGCTCGACGGCTCTGTACCGTCCGGTCAGAATGACCGCAACGCTGAGTCCGCCGATCGCGACCGCATACCCCCAGAGCGGAACCGACAGGAGCCCGGTGATCGAGTTCAATCCGAAAAAGAGGACGGCGGCGGCGGCGATCAACCGTCCCGCCTGTCCGATCGTCATCTGCGCGCCGAAGACGATAAGTACGTACCAGAGGGCCCACTTCCGTTTCGTCGTGTTCATCGCGTCCATGATGCTTTTGCCGGTCGCGTAGGTGAAGCGGTACGCCATTCTGAACCCGTACCATTTGAAGGCGTACGCGACGGGGATCGCCCACAGCAACGCCCACCCGAATCGACCACCCGCGGTCGGGATCGTGATGATATGACTCGTCCCAACACCGGTCATCATCAGGAGGATACCCGGACCGAAATGCTTGAACTGGGATATCGGGTCAGTCTTCGGTGGCGTGACGTTCGAATCGAGGAGGTCGGTCGCGGACGCGGTCGCGGTCGCAGTCGCGGTTCCGCCATCGGCTTCGGCGGTCCCGCCGTCCATCTTCGGGGCGCCACCGTTGGCCTCGGGTTCGTCACTCATGATTCCGTCCTCCGACATCTCGTCGCGACGCCCTCATCGCGTCGGTTCCGTCTTCGTAACTTCCGTTCTGTCGTGTTTCCGTCATAGATATCTCCGTCCTTCGTCTCGTTTTCGATGGCGATCGACTGCCTCGAAAGAGCGTCCCCGGACGCCCGCTCCGTCGGTCACGAAAGCGAGTTATTCGGGGCCTCAGTAGCTGTGTTCCGAATCTACGTTTTCGCGGACACGGGCGTATATAAAAAACTTTGATTAAGATGCATGATTAATCACTAGATACACCATCCGACCTTAAACACTAAATATCTGACACGTGTGCGGGGTTTTCCGGACGAGAAATCGGTAGGGATCAAAAACTGTTGGAAATTGCATTATCTTTTTGTGTACTTACTCGTTTGAGAGGATACTCGTTCAATTTCGATGCTATCGAGGGTTCATAGGGCTATGGTATCGGCGGCGATGCACTACCACCCCGCCCGACCCTGATACTGTCGGACGTAACTACGTGAATCGCAGCCTCGTCGAAAAAAGCGCTACCGCGTAGCTTTGGGAGTGTGGCGGTTCGGATCTTCACGAAATTACGTCCGACAGTATGAGGAAACCGTAAAAAAAGAGGACGGAACCGCACGGTCCGAGTCCGTGATCGAAAAGGAGTTTCACCGGCCGCAGCCGTTCTCAGTCGCGACGGTTTGATCGGGCCGCCTCCAGTAGCATGCGCTGTTCCGCCCGTTCGACGATCCCCCGGACTTCGTCGACGGCGTCGATGTTGGCGGAAACGGAGGAGATCCCCTTCTTGACGAGGAACCGCGCCATCTCCGGTTTCGACCCCGCCTGGCCAGTGATCGTCGTGTCGACGTCGCGTTCGTTACACGCGTCGATAACCTGCCCCATCGCGTCCAGAACGGCCGGGTGCATCTCGTCGAAGTGATCGGCGACCTGACCGTTGTTCCGGTCGACGGCGAGGATGTACTGAACGAGGTCGTTCGTCCCGAGGGCGACGAAGTCGATCCCGGTGTCGATTATTTCCTCGATCTGGTAGACGCTTGCCGGCGTTTCGATCATCGCCCCCCAGCGTCGGTCGTCGGGGTCGATCCCGACGTCGCGCATCATCTCGCGGGCGCCTATGACTTCTTCGGGATCGTTCGGCAGCGGAAAGAGGACCTCGACGTTGTCGTACCCCATCTCGTGGAGCCGTTTGAACGCCCGCAACTCGAGTTTCGCGAGCTCCGGTTCGTCGAGGCTGCGTCGGATCCCCCGCCACCCGAGCATGGGGTTGTGCTCGTGAGGCTCGTCCTCGCCGCCCTCCAGTTCGGCGAGTTCGTCCGTCGGGGCGTCAAGCGTTCGGGCCCGTACCGGCCGCGGGTAAAAGGCGTCGGCGACGCGCTGGATCTCGCCGGCGACGGTGTCGACGAAGGCCTTCTCGCCGTGGTCCTCGACGTACCGCCGCGGGGTTTTCCGCATCGACAGCAGGATATGTTCGAGTCGAAGCAGCCCAACTCCGTCGGCACCGGTATTGGCCGCCCGTTCGGCGGCGTCGGGAATCGAGACGTTGACTTTGACGCCGGTCGCGGTCGCCGACGGCGTCGAGACAGGAGGTTTGTGACCGTTCGTCTCCGTCGGGGTAGCCGCCCCCGAGCCCGCTGCTTCGCCGTCTGTCACCTCGTCCCGTGACGTGTGCGACTGACGTTCCTCGGCGGTTGCGGTCGTGACGCTTCCCTTTTTACCGTCGATACCGATCCACTGTCCGTCGTCGATCAGTTCGGTCGCGACGTCGGTTCCGACGACGGACGGCACACCGAGTTCCCGCGAGACGATCGCGGCGTGACAGGTGATGCCGCCCTCGTTGGTGACGATCCCGGCGGCCCGTTTCATCGCCGGGACCATCTGCGGCATCGTCATCTCCGTAACGATGATGTCCCCGTCTTCGACCGTATCGGCTGCCTCGGGGTCGGTGAACACCCTGGCCGGGCCGGTCGCCGATCCGGGGCTCGCTCCCAGTCCGTTGCAGATCCGTTCCGATTTTTCCGTGTCGTCCGACTTTGCTCTCGTGTTCGCGTTCGATCCGGCCATGATCAGTACGACCCGATTCCCAGAACCTCATCGGTTCGGTTCATGCTTTTTTCACGGTCGGTGCTCCCGGCGATCGCCCGGATCGCGTCAATGTTTTCCGGTATGACGTCGCTCTCGCGGTGGATCGACTGGAAGAGGTACAACTGATCTCCCTCGACGGTGATCGAATCCTCGAACACCTGGTTTTCATAGAGATTCATCCGGTCCCGGCCGCGGTCGAGCGCGAACTCCTGGAGGTCCCACCCGGAGTTCATCTCCAGGTCGCCGTCGATCAGGTGTATGCGTGACTCCTCGGCGAGCGTTTCGGTGACCTCCGTCGCCGACGGTGTCGATTCGAGCTCGATGTTGACCGTATGGAAGTGGTGTCGAACCGTAGGCACTTTCATCCCCATCGTCTGAACCTCGCCGAGTTCGGGGATGACTTCGAGGGCGTCCGGCCCGTGGTGTGAGGGTGGTTTAACCGGATCCGCGGAGATGACCGCGTGCTCGCCGCGGCACCGGACCAGCGTGACGAGCGTCCGTTCGATGCCGTACTCCTCGAGAATTGGGGCGAAGAGACGGTTGAGGCCCGTGGTGTTACACGAGACGATCCGGACGTAATCCTCGCCGACCGCCTCGGAGTAGTTTGCGCGGGCGGTGAAGCTCTGTTCGGCCACCTCGGCGGATTCCCCGCCCTGAAAGATCGCGGGGGTGTCGTGTTCCTCGTACACCGGGCGATACTCCGCACCCATGCCCGCGGGCGTCGTATCGACGACGACGTCGCTTTCGTCGATCATGTCCCCGACGGATCCGGCCGACCCCATCCCCTTCGCATCGAAATCGACGTCGCGACCGTCGGGAACGTACACATCGTACCCGCGCCGCAACGCCGCGTCAGCCGTGTGATCCGGAGTCGCCTTTGAGATACCGACAAGCGACATGTCGGGCATTTCGGCGATAGCGTCCGCGACCCGTTTGCCGATCGTTCCGTAGCCGTTTACACCTACCTCGACCATACGGACTGGTCGTCGTGTTATGATTAAAAATGAGGGATATGAGCAGATATTGTGCGAACCCGGTTTCGAGGCGGGGCCGACACGCGGAGAGAGCGACCGGGGCCCCCGGGAGATAGGGCGACGCCCTTACCCGAGTTGCTCCGCTAAACGGACGACGATCGGCGCATCGCCGTCCTCGACGAACCGAGCCAGTTCCGCGCCGGTGTCTTCGTCTTCGACGATTACCGTCGGTATCAGTTCGATACCGTACTCCTCGACATCCGGGCCGGTCTTCGACCCGTCTTCGGCTTTTTCCACAGGGTAGTGCTCGACCCGTTCGACGCCGGCGGCTTCGAGCGCGGCGCCGAAATCCGGGAGCTGGGACCGGCAATCGACACACCAATCGCCGCCCCAAACTTTTACGACGATGTCGCCGGCAACGGCTTCGAAGGCGGCGATCGCCTCCTCGTAAGCGTCCCGGTCCCACACAGGATTGGGACGCATGGTTTCGAGTTCCATATCACCGGATTCGTCGGACGCGTCTTAAGCGACGCGCTCCCGTACCTGTGGGCGCTACGCGTTGCCGAGCAGGCGTTCGGCGCGGTCGACGTCGGCCACCGTATTCACGTTGACGCGCTCGCCCCCGAGCCGAACCGTTTCCACCGAATCGCCGTTCTCGAGCAGCCACCCGATGGCGTCGGGGAGTTCGTACTCCCCGCGATCGGAAGGGTCGATCGCCTCGATCGCGCGGAAGATCCGCTCGGAGAAGGCGAAACAGCCGGTCACCGCGAGCCGCGACGGCGGATCGTCCGGTTTCTCGACGAGCGTCCTCGGGCGGCCGTCTTCCTCGACGACGACCCCGCCGCGTTTCGCGCGCTCGCGACTCACGCGTTCGACCAGAATCGTGGCGTCGGCGTCGCGTTCGCGGTGGGTTCTACGGACACGTCCGACGCCGTTCGTCAGGAGGTTGTCACCGTTGAGTTGGATGAACGGTCCCTTGAGCGTCGGTTCTGCCCGACGGACGGCGTCGGCGAGGCCGAGTCGCTCGGGCTGTTCGACGTACGTGATCGGCGTTCCGCGGTAGCGTTCGCCGAAGCGATCCTCGATCAGACCGCCGAGGTAGCCGATGACCACGACGTACTCGTCCGCGTGGCCGGACAACGCATCGAACACGTGTTCGAGAAGTGGTCTCCCGGCGACCTCGACGAGTCCTTTCGGTCGGTCGTCGGTCAGCGGTCGGAGTCTGGAGCCGCGGCCGGCGGCCGGGACGAGCGCCTGCATGGCTCACGGTAGCGCTTTGAGGCGCAAATGTGTCCCGGAGTACGGCGCTGTTGGCGACCGATCGAACCGTTCGGGCCGATCACTGTCAACCGGCTCCGACAGTTCGCATCACCGATTGGCGACGAGGAAGGTTCGGCCGCCCCGGCGCTCGAAGTACACGTCGCCGGTGTCGCCGGCGAACTCCAGGATCCGCGAGACCGGCAGATCGCTGATTTCGAGGACGCGGGCCGCCATCGGTTCGTCGGTCGGCGGACGTTGTTGTACTGACATACTACCGTGTAGGTAGGGTGTTCATAAATCGGCCAGCCATGCGCGGAGTGAAAGTGAAAGTGAAGGCGAAGCCGGCGTTGTGGACTGTCCACGGGCGGATCCCCCGGAACTCACAGCTCCGTATCGACGCCGTCCGTCCGGTTGACGGCCACGGCCCCGGTCGCGGCGTCGACGCGCATCGTTCGCCCGCAGTCACCGCCGACTTCCTCGCCGACGATCTCGATTCCCCGATCGGCGAACACCGACCGGGCGGCGGCGATGTTTCGGTCCCCGATCGACTCGGTGTCGTCGGTGTCGAACTCGATCACCGCCGCCCCGCCGGTCATCTTCGCCCTGAGGACCGACCGGTCTGCACCCCCCGCGACGAGCGCTTCCACCACGGTCGCGATTCCCGAATCCACGAAGCGTTCCGGCGGTCGGGAGTCGTCGCCGTTCCGGTGCGGTAGCATCGGGTGGAGGAGCGACCCGATGCCACGATCCGGGTCGTAGATCGCGATTCCCAGGCAGGATCCGAGCCCGCTGGTGCTCAGTGTCCCTTCCTCGGCAACGGCGTAGTCCGCGATGGAGACTTTGATCCGATCCGGCCGGGACGGGACCCCGTCACCGGAGGACCGACCCACGGATCAAAACACCTCGCCGGGGTCGACGTGGGTTCTGTCGGCCCGTTCGACGAGGAGATCGTCCAACACCTCCCGGAGTTCGGCCCCATCCGGCAACGCGAACAGCTCACAGCGGAAGACGCCATCCCCCTCGGTCCGGAGCATCGAGTCGAGCAGGAAAGCGTGGTCCTGCGTTCGGGCCATCCGGCCGACGATCGGGCTCATGACCGACGAGCCCATGTCAGCGACGAACGTGGGTGGAGAGTGGTCGATAGACGACTCCAAGACGTTCGCCCACCCGTCGATGAACCCGCTGGTCATTATGTTCCCCAGTTCTTTCATCGCGCTCTGTTCCATCTCCGACCACGACCCGTCCGTCTCCGTCGGGAGCAGGGCGTCGACGACGGCCTCGGCCGACGGACGATCGAAGAGGATGACGAGATACCCGCTCGGCGTGCCGGTGAACTCCATTACGGTCCCGATGTAGCGATCGTCACCGACCGCTGTCGGGACGGTTTCGATCGGGACGAAACGCATCCGGTTGATCTCGACATCGGTCTCGAGGCCCGTCATCGTCGTGACGTTCTCGGCCGCGCGCTCGGCCCCGGATTTGGTCATCTCGTTGAACACTTCGAGCTTCTCGAACGGCACGCCGTCCTCCGAAGCGGGCTCTAAGGCGTCGACGAGGGACTCCCGATCGGGGAGAAGCAGGATGTGGAAATCGAGCGACCCGGACGCGGATCGGACGCGGCTTCGGAAGACGAACACCTGCTCGTCGGCTTCGGTCGTCCCGGCCGGTAACACGTCCGTCCCCGACCCCTCGACGTAGGTCGGCGGCGAAATATCGATGACGGCGTTCAGATGGTCGGCCCACCCGTCGATGAACCCGCTCGTCAGGATGTTTCCGACCTCCTCGATCGAACTCCGGCGCATCCCCTCGTCCGCTCCCGGCGCGAGCGTGTCCACGATCGCCTCCCGCGCCGCCGAATCGAACGTGAGCACGGTCTCCCCGTCGAGTGCGCCGTCCAGTTCGATGCGGACGCCGGCGAACTCGCCGCCGAGATACTCGTACTCGAGATCCGACGGCGGCATGAGCGACACGTTCGTCACCTCGACGCGCGTATCGATGCCCGTCAGCCGCGACAGCGAGTCCGCGGCCGACTGTGCCCCCTCGCTCGCGAGACCGTTGTACGTTTCGAGCGAATCGATGTCGATCTGCATCCTACCCGGCCACCACGTTCTCGATCTCGTCGAGGACACTCGGCTTCTGGAACGGCTTCGTGATGTACCCCTGTGCGCCAGCCTGGATCGCGCTTTTCATTTTCTCTTCTTGGCCGACGCTGGTGCACATGATCACCTTCGCGCCCGGGTCGGTCTGGGTGATCTCGTTTGTCGCCTCGATGCCGTCCCGGATCGGCATCACGATGTCCATCATGACGAGGTCCGGGTCGTGATCGTCGTACAGTTCGATCGCCTCGACGCCGTTTTCGGCCTCGCCGACGATGGCGTACTCCTCCTCTAAAATCTCCCGAAGGAGACTGCGCATGAACTCTGAATCGTCCGCGATCAGGACTTCCATCTCTATTCACGGTTCGCCCGGCGAGCATATCAAGCCACATTCGGACTCAACGTTCGAAACGGGTAGAGTGCCGAAACCGACCGAAACCGTTGGTTTCGGCCGCGTGACGGCCAGGACGTTTTTTGATCCCTCCTGTTCCACCCCCGATCGCAAACCGGGGTCCGGAGCTTCGACCTCTCCCGTTTTCAGGCAAGGGTGGGATCAACCGTCGCCGGCCTCGTCGCGGATCGCCGAAACGAGGTCCTCGATCGAATCGGTCCGGTTCAGGTCGTGATCGCGAAGCAGTTTCGCAAGGTTAGGCGTCTCCGCGGTGTCGAACGTGGACTCGCGAAACAGGATGTCGACCACCTCGTCGGGCGGCGTTCCGTCGGTCACGTTGCCCGCGTACCACCGCAGGAGGTTCTCGAAGGTGGCGATCACGTCGTCGGAGACGGTTCGATGGCGGGCGGTATCGCCCTCGAAGTCAGCGACGATATCGAGACCGTAGCGCGCGTTCGACCTGGAGAGCTCCCCGGCGAGCAATGTCCGGGCCGCCTCGGGGCTCGCCGCCGCGTCAGCGGAGCCGCCCCGATCGAACGCCGTCGGGTCCGGTCGTTCGGAGCCGGACGTTCTTTCGTCAGATCGGTCCCGGACGGAATCGGGGACGTTCGGCGGGCCGGCCCCTGGCGAGACGACGTATCGGCCGTTGTCGTCCAACTGCTCCACGTATTCGCTCTCGGAGAGGTCGAGCTCCTCGGGTGAGAGCACCTTCCCCTTCTCGGCGTCCAGGCCGGTCGGCGGTTCCGGATCGCCCGGGGCCTCGTCGCCGTCGTCGGGCTTCAGTTCGTCGGGTATGTCGTCGGTCATGGCTATCTCAGGCGTTGAATCTGATCGTGTCTTCGTTCTCGCGGACGGAGACGGTCACGCGGGTATCGCCGCCGATGTCGACGTCGGTTAGCGTCACTTCGACGGTCGATCCGGGCATCCAGCGGTCCGAGTCGGGATCGTCGACCCGCTCTACGGACGCCGGGCTGTTGAACGATCCCTCGACCAGCACGTCGACCGCCCCTTCGCTGACGCTCAGCTCCGTCCCGCCGGTGTTCTTTACGTAGAGTGTCAGTTCGTCGCTCTCGGCGTCGTAAATCGAGTCCGGAGTTCCGGTGTCGCTCACGATCCGAATGTCGGTGTCGATCCGTTCTTCGACGCCCTCGCTTTGATCCGTGATCGAGGTGCTGACGCGATCGACCTGCGTGACTAGCGTGCCGGCGACTCCCGCCGCGACCACGATGCTGGCGATGAAAATGATGAGGTGTGACGCTGAGACGCCGCTCATCGCTTTTCACCCCTCCTCAGGGCGGTTCTCGGCCACGATCCGTTCTCCGGGTGCTGTGTCAGGCTCATTGTCATACGTCCGCGTCGAATTCGAGGGACCGCTCGGTTCCTTTCGTCGAGACGGTGAGGCGGTTGCCGTTGCCGTCGAGTTCCTCCTCGAGGGTGACGACGATTTCGATGACCTCGCCTCGCTCCCAGACTCGCGGGTCGTCGTTGCCGGATCTCGACTCGATCGAGAGATCGTCGATGAACAGCCCGTTAACCAAGACGTCGATGTCCCCGGGTTCTTTCAACAGCGCGTTCGATCCGGTGTTTCGGAGATAAAAGGTGATTTCGCTGGTTCCGTCCCCTTCCTCAACGTAGAAGTTCGCCCCGCCGCCGTCGTTCAACAGTTCGATGTCGGCGTCGATCGACTCGGTGATGGCGTCACCTCGCGTCTCCGCCGATGTCGAGATATCCCCGACCGTGGTCACGAGCGTGCCGGCTACTCCGGCGGCGACGAGGATGGTCGCGATGAAGATCACCAGCGTCGATGCCGAGACTCCGCTCATACTGTCTCGATCTCCTCCCCGCTGACCGTCTCGGCGATGCCGTTCTCGGCGACGACCTTCACGCGGTCGGGCTCGGGGTCGACGGTTTCGACCGTGATCGTGAGGCGCTGGCCGGGGAGCCACAGTCCGGACGCGGCGTCGGCGTCAACCTCGGTCGTCAAGTCCGCCGCGTCGGGGATAACGCCGTCGACCAGTACGGTGGTCTCGTCGACACCGAGCGTCGTGCTGCCGGCGTTCGTGAGTTCGAGCGTCAGTTCGTCGTTTTCCTCGTCGTACGTCGCCGACTCGAAGGTGAGATCGGTGTTCAGCGCGTCGATCCCCCGGTCGACCTGCTCGCCCTGGGATCCGGCCAAAGCGCCGAAGCTGCCGACGAGCGACGGGATAGCGACCCCGGCGGCGACCATGATGCCGATGAAAATGATGGCCGCCGAACCGCTGACGCTAAATCCCATCAGTGACCACCTGGTTATAAAAGAGTCCGCAGTAGGCGGACGGACCTCTGAGGGCCGCTGCGTCCGCCGGTGGTGTGTCTCTGTCTCGGCTCATTCGGTCGTATCGTTCGGGCGGGTCGATCGCTCTCGTAACACCTCGGCGGGCGGTCCTGCAGGAACCGACCGCCGCACTCATGCTTTCGTACTCACGTCTCTCACTAAAGCCGGCAGTCAGTTTCGGCGTGCGAAACGGACGGAGATATCGGGCAGCGGAGGCGATTTAAGATCCGTTCACTGTCAGCACGACTCCACATCGAGGTCCTCGAAGCGCTCGAAGTCCCCGGTGTTCCGCGTCACGACGGCCGCGCCGGTATCGAGCGCGACAGCCGCGATCAGAAGATCCGCGGCGAGGGCGTCGATCCCGTCGCGGTTCACATTGTCGTTCCGGTGCGGTTTCGCCTCGAGACCACCGGCGATCAGCGCGTGTTCCGTCCGGAACGGGCGGACATCCACCCACTCGAACGTCGGGATGATATCGGAGACATCGATGT